>NZ_JAYGIF010000057.1:0-125273 GCF_034931345.1 Pseudanabaena sp. CCNP1317
AGTAGTTTTTTCTTCTCGTCTTCTGAAAATTCGATTGTAATCATGAATTAATTTTGGCGGCAGTATTAAATTCTTTAGCCGATTATCCCATTTTCTCAAAGCTCAAGTTCTGACCGTCTAAAGTATATCTACCGCCTCTCCTGATGGGGAACCTTGGGTTAGTCCAGTCTTTTTTGCCTTTGATCGGCAGTGGCATCTGTATTGGTGTTCAGCCGTTGCATCTAAACACTCACAGAACATTGAGCAAAATCAAGGAAAGGTAGCAGTTGCTATTTTCGATTCAACAGTTGCAGAGGCTACTGGGAAAGGTTTGTACTTTTATGGAACTGCTCGGCAAGTGCAAAGAGAATTATTACCTGTAGTAATTGAATTGACTTATCAACGGTCTAGCAAGCTCAGGAAAATGAAAACTGCTGAAGATTTTGCGGCTCATCTGGGTTTGAGGGGTAAATGGTACAGTGTCGATACAATTATTGGCGACATGGTAGGGCTGTAACTGTTGCTCCGAGAGGATTCTGATTACTATTAGCTGTGCTTATCCCCATGAACCCAGAAGAGCCGATTTTGCTGTGGATTCAGTCCGTCAACTATATCAATTTGTACCTGAAAAAGCATGGCTTACGGGAGAAAGACTACCTGTTGGCGATCATCTTGTTGATACTAAAACTGCGATTGATTTGAAGTGGTGCAATCTACAAGAAAAGCTATATAGAAATTAAATGTACGGTTTGGATCTCGTTGTTCTAGTAGAAAATCGAAACAACATTTTCTACTAGAACAAGTGTAAATATAGACAGTGCTTTGAAAGTGTTAATAATCCAAACTAAAAGACCGTCTCAATCTAATTGAGACGGTCTTTTAATATTACAGTTTCCAATCGATTAGGGTATGCAAAACACCTAATAGGTGTATTCCCAACAATTTAATATGATTAAAGCAGTTTCTTAGTTATATCGACAAAATCAACTTCTTCATACTCAGTTAATTTAAAGGCTTTTTGTATTCCTACGAAGGACGTTTTTATTTCAGATTCTGCACTGGTCAAAGCAAATTTCCGTCTCATCGGAACCTGCATCGGACACCAAAAAATGATGATTAATTTTGAAGTTTGGCGAGGAGGGTTTTCATTGGTTTCATACTCAAAGTCATAGACAACAATCGCAACATCTGCCTTGGGAAGTTCAGATTTAATGTCATCAAAGTTATGATTTTTATCACCTGAACCTCGAAATTCAAGTGTTGAATTGTCAGAGCTTAATCCAAATAAAATATAAGAATAATCTCGTTCTATCTTTACTTTATTGAATAGTTCTATGTTTTCATCACTAATAGTTAAAGAAGCCATTGATAATTATCCATATTTCTTGCATCTGACAATGAATATAGCATTGTTTTTCAATCGCAGGATAAATAATTGTACTCAATAAAGATTATATGAATTGTTACAAATTGAGGTTTCCAATCGGTCTATCCCCTAGCGAGTAGGGGATAGACCGAACCGTTTCAGTCTTTGTCGGCGATCGCACTTTGTAACGATTAGCGATCCTGCATTAAAACAAGTTCAAAAACTCAGTTACCACTAATTCGGCATCCTTGCGACAGTCACTAGCCGTAAACCTTGCAGTTGCAATACTTTCTCGCAACAGAACGCGATCGCGTACATAGTCCCGTTCGGTATTGCCTTGCTGTTGATGGTGTTTACCATCGACCTCTAGGGATATGCACTTACCTTTGTGAAATACCAGAAAATCGACCTCCAATCTGCCCGTCATCGTCATGTCCGATACAGGTGAGCTATTGCCACTAATCCGACCTCTGGCATTAGCAAAAAACAATACACCCCGTTTATCCAACTGTTCCGCAATCTTGATTTCGACAGCAGATCGAAAATACATCCCTCCCCATTCCATCGGTGGGTTAACATCGGCATTGGGACTCTGACCTTGTGCGGGTTGCTGTCCGCCCACAACTAGCGCCGATGACTTGGTAATCGTTTCAATTTTCTGCTTAATGCGATCGTCAAAAAATAATCGCCATAGGTGCTGACTACCTGATCCATTAGGCTGACCGATATAGGCTAGATGCAAATATTCATGCAACTCGACATAGAAACTAGGCTTAGTCCGCCTGTATAGCCACTCATTGACCTTTTTCCTTAACTTAGAACGATCTAAGTCTGGCTTTTGATACAGGTCTATGAATATGTCTAGCAATTTACTAGTCGGTACTTCGATAAAGTTAGGCAGCTTGCCGCCTATGGGAACTAGGCTAGAACTAACTCTATGTTCCACACCTTCAGGACTAAATTCTGTCATCAATCCCCTGCCAAATAAGTTTGTCGATAATTTGCCCCTGCCATTTGCGCCGCCTCTGCCTCTGTCCACTGCTTCATATTTAGCAAGTCCTCTATACCGCTAAACTGCCTTAGCTCTAAGTCATCCCCTATAACCTCGGCAATGATTTGGGCGATCGCCTTACAGCAACTTTGTGGACACCGTGCAACTTGCTCCTCGGCAAACCTAATCACTAACCAATTCTTAGCAAGAAAGTGGTTATTTCGCTTGATATCTTTGGACGCACCTTCAAAATGTGTGGGTGTGACAGTCCCATGCACATACGGCTCGTCAATCTCAATGTCGATATACAAACTCAGCGAGCGATCGATATAGGTAAAGTCTGGACTATAGAGATTATAGGGAGGCTTAAATTGATTAGTGGATGTCAGCCTACGGTGAATCCTGCCCCTGAAATGATGGTTGAGGTGAGCATACAGTTTATTTTCTAAAAAACCCTCTTGAGCCGTGCTATTTTCACCGTCATGAGGTTCTGTCTGTCTGAAAGCTAGTAATAACTGCTCTTGCTGATATCTGGCTATATTTTCAGGACTGTTAATCTTTGCCACTTCCTCACTGTGATTAATTTTCGCCGCTTGATACTGTTTTTCAAGACTTGGATATTGCCGCACATAGTCATCATGCTCCCGCTTGCGTTGGGGAAAGCTTTGATTCATTGTCCATGCAGCATAGGCGATCGCTGCCATGCTAAGTAAACCAGTGACAGCCCCTAAAACAAGATTAATGAAAACAAATATCACTGACACAGCAAAGCCAATAGTTGCGTAAGTTATCAGTGCATTGGTGTCATAGGGTTGCGGTGGTGACGATGGTTTATTTGGGGCGATCGCGCTAAACAGTGGAACGATCGGCATAGCATTTTTGGCGCGTAGGATGCGATCGGGGACTAAGAAAATTGGAAATGTGGACATTAGCTATTTTTTATTGTGTTTTTGTCTAGCTCGGTCAAACTGGCGGCGTTTCCATCGGTAGGTATTGCTTCTGAGTGAGATTAGTTGATTGAAAGCATCTATCAGGAAGTCTAGAAATTGCCGAAAGGGCGATCGCTTTTTCATGGTGGTTTTCTACCAGAACAGATTTTTTTCTACCAGAACAGATCGATTTACTCAGACTCCAAACACTCAGCGATCGCAAGTACGCACTTTCTAACTCAGCAAATCAACCAACTCAGCCTTAGTTTTTTTGCTATAACCTTTAAGTTTTTTATCCTTAGCCATAGCTTTAAGCTCGGTAAGACTCAAAGAATCAAGAGATTGAATTGGCTTAGGTGCATTGACCTCAACTGGTTCTTTTACACTCTTAACATTGAGAGTAAATACTTCTTTGAGGGCATCCAATTTTTTGCCCTTAGTAATGCCACACTTCAGCTTAGTCAACTCATCAAGGCTTTTCCAGTTCTGTCTTGGTGCTTCGGCAATACGGTTGACGGCAACTAATAACTTAAAGCCTTTTAAAGCACTATTAGGTTTCTCAGAGACATACTCTAAAGCTCCTTGGATCTGCTCGTAGGAAGCAGTAGCAAGGTCTAGCTTGGGAACAATCTCTCTAGCCAATACCTTGGTGAGATATTCTGCACTTTCATCATGGTCAACGATGACACACCAAGCCTTTTCTAGTCCCGCATTTTCTGCCGCCGCATAGATAAAGGAGTTCGCTACGACCACATACTCACCCTTGCTGACCTCTTTGACGATCACAGGAATCCAGTTCTTGCCGCCAGACTGTTTGAGAGCTTCAGAAACTACATCAAGCAGGAATTGAGGTGCATCGGTGGGTTCTGGGACAGTAATCTCATGTAGCCACAAATGCATTAATTGGATGTTATTAGTCATTAGATGAAATACTCCTTAGCTAAAGCTTGATAATATTCTCTGGCAGTTTTATTGGCATAGACAGCAGGAATATTGGAAAATCCTGCACTAGCGATCGCCGCAAAGCTTGGCATCGTAAATATATGCTTATCCTTCTTAGCTGGTTGCCAATAGCAACGAGGATAAAAGTAATGGGTTAGGTCAAACTTTTCCTCTTTTTTGGTTTTTTCAATTAACTTGTCAATCAAATGTACCGCAGCCTCCCGTTGTGGCTCAGTCATACGTTCACCATTGAAGAAAACAGGCAATACCTTGGGACTGCCTGTTTTGCGCTCCCGCCTAATCTGGGGAATTAACTGTGAAATCGCTTGGGCAGCATTTTTGATAGAGAGAAAGTTGTTGTGCTGAATTGGGGTAAATACCACATCAGCAGCATAGACAGCACTCTGGCTAAAATATTGCCAATTGGGAGGGGCATCGATCAGGATGTAGTCATATTTGTCTCTAAAAAATTCGTCAATCAACTCGCCGAGCCTTTCTTTCTTCGCGCTTCTCTGGATGCCTCCATAACCATCTGATTTAGCTAGGTCATCATCGGCGGGTAATACATCAAACCCAAACTCTTGACCTTTCTTAGTTTTTAGTCGAAATTCCTGCACTGCTTGCACTGGATCGAGGCGGCGATCGTCTAAGCACTTGTACAAAGTTACTGACTTGGCAGGACGTTGCAAATATTGGGTGAGATCTCGTTGATTAGGGTCAAAGTCAATCACTAAAACCTTTTTGCCAAGCAAGTTAAGAATACTGGCTAGATTGATCGTGGTTGTGGTTTTGCCCACACCTCCCTTGTTGTTGTAAACAGCTACCACAAGGGCTTTTGATGGGTTCTCAATCTTGTGCCGAATTAGGCTCACTGTTTCATCTAAATTAGTTTCATCGGTTGCCAAGCATTCTGTCACAGGAAAAACCACCTTGCCATGCTTGCGAAATAGTTGCCAGTGTTTGCTATTGGTGATCAGTCCCCACTGAGCGCTATGGCTATTGGGAGAGAGTAGATACCCATGCAATTGCCTGACCGTTGAAAAATATTGAGCAGATGGTGGAGCTAAATTGACATCTCGTCCCTTTAGTTCTACGAGCAGATAGGGATTGGACTTCGTTTCTAAAAATATGTCTCCCTCCCGATTGTATCTAGCAGCAAAATCAACGGCTTTACCAGCAGGGCTAGTCTGAAACTCTGGGATTCTCTCCCTTTGATTAAATCCCAATGTGTCAAATAACTGAGCCACCACAAAATTTGTGGTAACGACAGACTCTTGTGCCTCTGTTGGCAAGTCTTTCCATGATTGAAGTAACGGTGATATGGTCATTTTTAAGTTGTGATAATTGAAAATTCCTGAAGCCTTAAACTTATTCCTCCAAACACTCCACTACTGCATTCAACTCAGCCATCCCTCGCACTAAGCGATCGCGCAAAGCATCGTCAAGCTTGGGATTTTGCAAAGCAACCTCTTGGATAGCGGCTAACCATTTTGCGATCGGGACATGGCTAACGGCGGCGCGAAGCCCCATATTGGTGAGTATTGCAAGGTGAAAGCTTGTCATGTCTTGATAGGCAAAGCCATAGTAGCCATTGATGAACTCTAGTTTGTCGGGGGTGTATTCGCGGTACTGATCGAGGGTGATTGGGGTGCGATCGAGTTGGGGTTGGGGAAGTGGTGGTTTAGCCATGAGTTTTTTTAGAGTTTGAGAATGTAAATTTATTGACAAAGTGTTACGCTTTCAAGTCTTGCTATTTTCAAGTTACTTCCATCCTTAGCTAATTTAAACTTACTCTTTCTACAGTAATTATTTTTACTTTCAACAAATTTGCTATCTTGATAGTAAAGATATGTACCTACAACAAAAACATCCACATAAAATCCGTTGTCTTTCTTAGATATAAATTGGCGAATTATTCTAGAATTTTGATAGCCATACACAAGATAAGCATTTTTATTTTTTAACTGATTAACTAACTTTTCTGTCTCTTTATACCTCTCGCCAATTATGTATTTTTTTGATTCTTCTAAGTTGTAAGATGTCCCATAAAGACTATTAAGAAATTTAATATCATAATAATTTAATATTAGTTGATTTACTTCTGATTCTTTAGGAGCCTCTAGGAACTCATAAACTATATTCTGATTGAAGAAACCAGAAAATGAATTGCCGACATTTTTGGTTAAATTGCTGGTGTCAATAAATCGAATCAATAGTATTCCTTGAAAAATTATTAGCGAGCAGCCAATTAGAAAAAAAATATTTTTAGTTTTTTTGGAAAATGGAATAAGTTCCCAACTAACAATATCTACACCTATTTTTATATTGCCAAAACGTAGAGCTATAAACACAAGTCCAGTTGTAAACCAAGGAAATTTACTCCACATTGACACGAAAAATTCTTTAGCCCAATTTATGTCCATTAATTTTTGAAGTTATAAAGTTAATTAATTACTAGGCTTAAACCACTCATAGCAAACCAGTTGTTTCATATCAGTTACTCCTCAAATCATCTAAAAACTCTGAAGCAGGATCGACACCTGTAACTAACAGGTAATCTCTCGCACGGGTACAAGCAACGTAGAGCAAATGCCTTTCAGTGTTGTAAACCTCCTCTAAGTCCGATTCATCGCCAACGCTTTCGACTCGCTCCTGTAGTGGTAAAACCTCGTCATCGCAAGCCATGACAGCTACAGCCCTAAACTCTAAACCTTTGGCTAGGTGCATGGTGCTAACTGCAATACGTCCCTCGGCAAAAGATAACCGATCGCTTAATTCAACAGGCTTTATACCAGCTTCCATGACTGCGGCGATCGCTCTTTCGATTTGAGGTTTATCACGCACGAATACACCGATTTCTTCGGGTTGAACACCGTTAGCTAAATGCTTGGCAATCCATTGAGCAACGTATTCGCTCTCTGCATCTTCGTCATCTAAGATTTGGATTGTGGGCGCTATGCCATTGAACACAGAAATAGTATCTTTGCGTTGTTCTTGGTTGCCGTCCACATCAGCTATAGAACTAGGCAATAGGCGATCGGCAATAGAACGGATTTGGTGTGAGGTGCGGTAATTGATCGTGAGAGTTTGCGATCGCCCCCTAATATCAACACCCAAAGACTTCCACGAAAAAGGCTGTTGAAATATGCGCTGTCCTAAGTCACCTGTAAAAAATAAGCTGTCAGGTCTTTGTGTGCCGATCACTGCCAAGAAACGAAGCTCGGCAATACCCATGTCTTGACATTCATCAACGATCGCAAACTGGAATGGGTAAGCATTAGTTCGGCTAAGAGAATCGGTTACGGTACGGAAAACTCCCGACCATGTAATTAGATTTTGCGATCGCAACCAATTTCTGACCTCTTGAAACACTTCCCAGAGTATTTCCCGTTGTTTGCTGCCTAGCTTAGTCTTTCTGCCTAAACGGGTGACATCTCGATAGTCTTCCCATGTGTCCAGTTGCCAAGCATCAACAACATCATTCCATTCATCCCATAGCAATGACTCAGAAAATTTACGGTTAGGGTTTTGAGTAGCGATCGCCACTAACTTAGCCCGCACTTTGATCGGATCAGCAATTTTGAAATTGCCTAAAGGCTTGTAAAGCTCCCATGCAATATCTTGAATCGCACTAACTTTAATGCGACTAATCACCTTAGCATCGTTACCAATTAACCTGTCTAGCTTGATTTGCAAAGCATTGGCTAGGGCTGGCGAAAAGGTAGTTAGCAATAGTTGGGCGTTGGGGTATTTACGAGCTAAGAATACGGCGCGATGTATAGCAACGATAGTTTTACCCGTTCCTGCCGAACCAGACACACGGGCAGCACCGCTATAGTCTCGTCCGACTAGCGATCGCTGACTGGGATGCAAAAATACAGTCCACTTTTCCCAAGGATAATCAAGAGCCTGTTGCAGTTCTTCGGCATTGGACATAATGCGGAAGCGACGCTGTGCGTCAGGATGATCGAAGGGGTTGACTGCAACTGTCGGAATAATCGGTTTAGGTTTGCCGCCTGTGGCAATCTCTAGCAATGCTTCGGCTGCCTCTTGGGGTAAGCGATCGACAATATCGAAAAGTCGATCTTCATCGGCAATTCTGACATCAGACAGCCATTCTAGGGGGATGCCATAACTAAGCAAGTCATCATCGGAGATATGGGCAAATAGCAGGGATTTTTGAACACCTCTGATAATTGACTTTTTAACGATGACTTCTTCAACGGTTTCGCGTACTTCGACAAGTTGGGCGGCTCCCGTTCTAGGGTGGTTTTCAATTTTGCGGCGACTTGCCCACGCATAAGCATCGTCATGGTGATCGACATAGCAAAGTAACAAGCTGTTTTCGGTGCGATGCACGATTAATCGCAGGTCAAGATTTACAGCGATCGAGCAGAAATTTTGATCTTTGGTGCGATCGAGTTTGTGATAGCGCAAACTGGGGCTACTGGGGTTTAGTTGCAAGTCAAAAGCAGTCATTTTCACGGCTTTCTGTTCTTGTCCAGTAAGCTTGCTGAGGCTATCGGTGAAGGTGTCGGCGATACGAAATTCCATAGTTTTCAATTGGACAATTACGAATATGTTTTAGTCTCTTTTTTTTACAATCTTCGATATAAGTCCTCGTCGAATTCGATGAATTTTGTTATCTTTCTCAGTGTCGTTAACCAGTTGTTTTTTAATGAGAACTTTTTCCTCAGATGGAGAGATTACTTTTAAAATTGCATCTAGTTTTGAACCTTCTTCAATCTGAAAAGATCCGCAAAAATGAAGATTGTCTAGTAATCTCCATATTGATTTTTCGGCATTATCCTCATCATCATAAACGTTTTCGATTTCATCAGTATCACGATTATCAAGATCCTGTTTAATAGCTTTATCGCCTTTTTTAAGTTCAAATGATTCGCTTTTCTGCCATCTATCATTCATAAACTCAAATTGCGTGAATTCATTTAGGAGGGTTATAGGAGTTTCATATTTTGAGGAAAAATGAGAATCAAAATTATTTGCGTTTATTTCCTGAATATCATCCCCTATGACAAATGTTGCGTAGTGGTGGAAATCTCTTATTATATTTTCAAAAGTCTCTTTGTCAGGCTTTAGTCTGAAATCAACAAATCTTTTGCCTTGCCTCAAGCAATAGTATCCGTCGTCAAAAGTTTGGAATTCTGTAGCTTTCTTGTTTGATGCGCGAAGTCCTCCACTGTTATAGACTTCTCCATGTAGAAGAAACTGCTTATTACTCTGCAAACTATTCATCAGAAAAACCATTTTTTTACCTTCAGGGAAGATTTTAGAATTTGGCTTGTTATTATCTAAAATAAGATGAATAAACGAAGTAGATAATAATGGATGTTCTGGAGATTCTATACAATTAGCTCGTAGATAAAATAATGAATCTTCTTGTCTTCGAGTTATTTTATATATTCTTTCGTGAAGTGGATCAGGAATGATTTGTTCACAGTCTTGTTTGATTTTCTCTAACAAATATTTGATTTCAGTGTAGATATCACTATTTTTATCAACACAAATCTCTAGAGATGTTTCAATATTTTTGCCAATTAGTGATCTGTCAGTCCAATTATGACTACCAATCCAAATACTTGCCAAATCATCAGGTAAATCAAACAAAAGGACTTTAGAGTGTAATAAATTCCTGTTAGTTGGCTTTTTATCTGTACCATCCCAAACTAGGGATTCAGTATAAAAATATAGATTACAAGACTGCTTTGCAAGTTTACATAGTTCATCTATATCTGTTGGCAAAGAAATATCAACACAAGCAAAAGAATCTTTTTTCTTTAAGACTTCAATTAAATCGTCCCCAAAGTAATCATTTGGAATTGTCCAATAGGCTACCGCCATTCGTAGGCATTCCGCTTGTTTGATAAGCTCTTTCAGTCTAGGCTTTACATTGTTATGTAATGTGGCGCTATGTAAAGTAGTTGTAGTTTCCATAATTGTTCTCCTGTATTTTTTAATTAACATTAAACACTTTCATCACTTCATCGCCAAGATGATTGATCACCTTAACCGCAATGCGTCCAGACTTAGGCTTAGCAAAGGGTCTAGATGTATCGCTGTAAAGACTTGACCATGCTTCTTCGTCAATCTCGGCTTTGAGGGTGGTTTTGAGAGATTTATATGGGTCACTCGCACCTAAGAAATAGGCATGACGGACAAAGAAGCTTTCTTCGTTGTAGTCGGTGTCTATGAACCAACAGGCGATTTCATCGGCATTGCTAGACCTGACTTCACCAGATTGAGGATGAAAGACATCTACACCGTGAATCTTGACCTGTAACTTGCCATCGTCAAGCGGGGTGATATCAATATCAGGCTCACCAAAGATGACAAATAGGTTTCCTGCCCCTGTATTTTTGAGATCATTTGCCATGTGCAGATCGGCATTCATCCGAGCCTTGAGGATCGGGATGCGACCTAGTTTGTTAAATTCGGCTGAGTGAGCGTCATAGTTAAAGGCACAGGCAATCAGGACATCAAAGCCAATGTCACCCGCTTCTCTAGCGGCGGCAACTAGATCGGGACGGGACACTGTGCCAAATTCAGAACCGATGAAAATACCTGCGCGTTTTTCTTTGTCGTTTTCACCTTCGACATAACGACCTTCAGCACAGATGTATTGACTGGGAAAGGGTACAAGCGATGTGAAATTGATCTTGTCTTCTTTGTGGGCTTGTTGCACACCAGAGGTTTTGAGGTTTTCCAGAATCACATTTACAAAGTCGATTTCGCCATTGTCTTTTGGCTTTGCATCTGGATCGATGAGGTCATCATTTTCATCAACAGCTAAGACTCTGTGAGGTGACAAACTTTCTACTGTGAATGGGCCAGCTACCCGTACCGTGTTTTTATCTTCATAGGGCTTGTCATAGAGAAATTCTTGATCGGCTTTAGCCGCAATGGACGCATCAATTTCTTTCTGTTTGGCGATGCGATTTTCCCACCAGTCACTATGCAATTGCTTGGCTTTGTCCGACCATTTCGCATCAACCTCACGGGGTATTTCCCACTCTTCCCAAGATTTGCTTAGTTCTTGATTCAATGCTCCGCGCAAAAGTTCGAGCTTGGTTTGGTATGACTCCCAAATGGTATCTATTTCGGTATTATTGGCAATGGATTTAAGCGTGATGTGGGGAACGCGATCGTACACAAAACCTAAGCGGATGTTGCCATGTGTCGGGCTGTCGGATGGCATGGTACGAGTAATTGATGCCTCTTTTTGCTGACCTTCGGGACTGTCGGCTAGGATGTAATAGGGGTAGCGTGCGCCCATGATTCTGGCTCTGGCTAGAGCTAGGGCTACGCGAGATGTATCAATGGTAATCCAGCGTCTTCCCCATTGTTCGGCAACATAGGCGGTAGTTCCTGAACCACAGGTGGGATCTAAGACTAGATCGCCGGGGTCTGTTGCCATTAGGATACAACGCTCAATTACTTTTTCCATAGTTTGGACTACATAGGTTTTATTCGATGCTCCAGATGTATCAGTCCATAGGTTATTAATTCTTGAAACGGGGTAGTCATCTATGAAAAATCTATAGCGTAGATTAGTATTCTCTACACCAACTCTATCTGCGTAAAGAAGTCTACGCATCCCTTCTTCAGTTGTCGCCCAGCATCCTCCTTTTGGTGTTTGGTATACTTTCCCGTTGTGATTGACACTGAAAAAGCCCCCTGTAAAAGTGCCTGACGGTTTTAGTGTTTGGTGACTATAGACTCTACTCTTTATTGGCAAAAGTTTATGGCTATGAAATTCATCACTTGATAGAGTTCGATCTACTCCATTGCTAAGTCTTACATAATTCCATCGTGAAGCACTTTCTACATTTTTAAAAGAAAAAATTTCTCTGAATTTTGTTTTTTCAGAATTTTGAGAATACCAGATTATATAGTCTGACATTCCCTCAATATATCGAGCACCAAAAGGCATATTTTTCTTTCTAAAGGTAATTAAACCAATGAAATTCTCATCCCCAAACACCTCATCCATCAAAGCCCTAACCCGATGCACATTCTCATCGCCAATCTGCACAAAAATAGAACCACTATCCGTTAATAAATCCCTCGCTACCGTCAAGCGATCGCGCAAATAAGTCAAATAAGAATGAATCCCATCGCGCCAAGTGTCCCGAAAAGCTTTTACCTGTTCAGGTTCGCGAGTAATTTGCTTTTTATCCCCATCTTTCACGTCGCGGCTAGTTGTTGACCATTGAAAATTTGAATTGAACTTAATCCCATAGGGCGGATCGAAATAGATACATTGCACCTTACCGCGCAAACCCTCACGCTCGGCTAGGCTTGCCATTACCTGAAGGCTATCCCCTAAAATCATGCGATTTGTCCAGTTCGCATCGTGCTTATAAAATTCCGTTGCCGTTGCATCCTTCGGCAACCCATTAAAGTCTGCAAACAAATCTAACTGCGTATCTTGAGTTGCCTCCGATCGCTCCTGACTCTGGCGGCGCAAATCGTCAACGATCGCCTTCGGATGTACCTTTTCTTGAATGTAAAGCGGTGGAGCCGACACAACCAAATCTGACCAGTCCTGCTCGTCTTTGCCGCGCCAAACCAACTGCGGATCGAGATCGCGATTGCGGCGATCGTAGGCAACACGGATCGGGCTTTTCTCATCATCTGCCATTACTGACTGATGCTCTGCTGTGGGAATGTTGCGCCGCTTGGCTTCTTCGTGTTTGATGGTTTCGATTTGTTTGGATTGCTTGGTGTTTTTTCGTGGAGCCATGATTTTAATTTGCGAAATATTGACTGGATAGAATTACTTAAAAGCTTTAATCATCAAGCACTTGAGCCGATTTGTACTAAAGTATCAACTAGCTTGTGAAAATCTGAGTCAATCTCAAATACTGATGTAAATTCTGCAAATTGCCAACGTCCGAACTTGCCTAAATTATTCACCCCTGGAATCCAGTAAGTTTTCATCGTATTGGCTTTGTCCTTAGCATCTTCGCCGCGATACCCTTTTATTTCGACTATTAAATTCATTAAGTCATCGTGTCCATCATCGATCTGTACGATGAAATCTGGGATATAGCGGCGCTGAGTTGAGCCATTGAGATAGGGAACTTCTAAACCTAAGCCTTGATTTTTGACATAACTGCGGACTCTGGGATGAGATTCGGCAACACGGGCAAATTCAGATTCCCAATCGCTATCGCAAACTACCCAATTGACATGACTTTTGTTGGGTGCTGTCTTCCATAGAGTCTGTTTTGAGGTGTTAAAACTGACATGACTAGTTGAGCCTGTGGGGTTATAAGCGTCAAGAATTGCTTTTATTGGGCGATCGCCAATCATTGTCTCTGTGATTGCTGCTTTGATGCGATCGCAAGCCATATTTGCAATGTCTTGATATAGCAACTGAGCGATATATGTGCCACCAGTACACCGACAATAGCCTCCGTCTAGCCACTGCCTGACAATCCGCTTGAGTTGACCAAAGAGGTGCATTTTTGGCTCTTCCCCAGGGTCACGGTATTTGTTGTAAAGCAAATGCTTAGTCACATGAAACAAAACCGTCGATTGGCGAACACTGTCTAAATGTTTGACATTTAACTCCACTGCTTCACCGATGATGCCTGAATTTTGCGTAACCGTTGCCCCTACAAGTTGGGGATTAAGTTCTAGGACTGAATCTGGATTAAATACTGCTGTCAACTTTTCTTCTGGCAATTCCACGCGATAACCTTCGACACGGGGAAATGTGATTTCTAATTCATCGCGATCGGGACTGACTGCTTCGACATGAATTGTGTTCTTTGGTGGTTTGGACTTAGCAATAACAGGCTTTGCCGTGAAGTCAAAAGGAATCCCCAACACATCGGCGTATTCCACATCAAACAAACCCTCGTCATTGAGTTCATAGGAATAGCGCCGCAAAGCACGACCGATGACCTGTTCACAAAGTAATTGCGTACCAAATGCACGAACTCCTAGAACGTGGGTTACGGTATTGGTATCCCATCCTTCCGTAAGCATGGAAACTGAGACGACACAACGAATTGACTCACCTAACTTACCTTCTTTACCGACAGTGTTCATTACCTCTCGCAGCAAGTCTTGATCGGTCAGTTTTTCCACTTCTGCTGAACCTTTGCGTTGGGCTAACTCGCGGCGAAAGCGATCGATTTCATCGGATGCCATTTCTCGAAAATTGCTATCTAAAGCATCACCTGACTCTAACTGCTCACTGTCAATTAAGAGGGTTCGTGGTCTGGCTAGACGATTACCGAACTCGTCATAGTTACGAAATAGCTCTAGTCTGCCAGCGTGGTATGTGGTTTCATCATCTATTTCTCGGTGAAAACCAGAGATAAAGTCATGGACTAACTTAGATGTCGATGTGTTATTACAAACTACGATAAACACAGGTGGGACTCTAATACCCGTTTCTTGCCACTGGTCATAGGTCTTCTTGTAATGTCCATACAGTGCATCAAGAGCCGTTTGCAATTCAGACGGTAAGCTCAAAGGATCTAAACTGCCTCCCGAACCTCTGCCTTTCTTGGGCATTTTTTTACGGATATGCTCCCAAAGGTTACGAAGCTTGGGCATATCTTCATTTGGCACATTGTCAGATACAGGCACACGGGGCAGTTTGACAATGCCACACTCGATCGCATCCATGAGCGAAAAGTCACTAACTGTCCAAGGAAATAAAGTACCTTCGGCATAGCCAGATCCTCTTAGAAAAAATGGGGTGGCTGATAGGTCATATACCCTATCGACTCCGAGCTTGCGCTTGACTATTTCAATGCCAGAAATCCAAAGTCTTGCAGCCTCGTTGTTTTTCTTGGCTTCGTCCTTGTCATCACCCTTGAGATCATCTATTTCATCGTTATCAGGCTTTTCACGATAGCAATGGTGAGCTTCATCATTGATCACTAAAACATTTTTCATCCCCATTAAGTCGGGCATAACCCTTTGCAGCATCTGCCCTTCAGTTTCTAGGGTTTGCAGTGGTTCATCCCTGCCCTGTAATAGTTTGCGAGTATTTGCAGCAATTTCCCAACGCTCTCGCAGTTTAAATGCGTGGTAATTCGTAATTACAATCTTCGCTTTGGCTATATCCCCTAACATATCGCTAGGGACTAACTCACGGTTGCTGTAGTAGTTATCAGGATGATTAGGTTGCAATATTTGCAAGCGATCGCGGATCGTAATGCCAGGAGTAACAACTAGAAATCCGCGTGTAAACTTCTTACTGGATGGATGACGCGCAGCATTGATGGTCTGCCATGCGATCAACATTGCCATGACTGTTGTTTTACCTGCCCCTGTCGCTAGTTTTAAAGCAACTCGCCATATTTCAGGATTTGCGTCTTTATTTGCTGTTGTGATTTGCTCAATGAAGTTTTGACCTTGCTTACTGAGGGGTGCAACTTCAGCTAACCAAATTGCGGTTTCTATTGCTTCTAGCTGACAAAAGAACGGTCTAACCCCATGAAAATCGTAATGTCGCCAATGTTGTAAAAGCCTTGCTGTTTCTGGGCTAACCTGCCATTTTTCAGGACTAACAATCTTGCGCCATTCACTGACTTTTTCGCGCACACTATTGATAAACAAAGATGTCGCATAGGTTTGGCGATTATTTGAAATATCCTGTTCAGCAAGCAATTCACCCTGATTAAACTTTTGCTTTC
Source organism: Pseudanabaena sp. CCNP1317 (assembly GCF_034931345.1). Taxonomy (NCBI): domain Bacteria; kingdom Bacillati; phylum Cyanobacteriota; class Cyanophyceae; order Pseudanabaenales; family Pseudanabaenaceae; genus Pseudanabaena; species Pseudanabaena sp. CCNP1317. Next base: position 15,889 of record NZ_JAYGIF010000057.1, read on the forward strand.
TGGGCTTAGGAATCGGACTAATAAATTCCGCAGGTCTGCGACTTTTGATTAATTGGTGAGTTGGTTGTCCAGATTTATCTAGCTCCCAATGCTGTGAAGGGATCTCATAGGGAGAATTGAGAATGGGCTTTTCAAAGAATTGCTGTGCCACTTAAACTTTTTCCACTAGAACCAAATTTTCCACTAGAACCGATATCATCTGATATGCGATCGCACAAAAAAATAATCTCTACAACGAGAGTCTAGAAATACTTTTGTAAATCTGTCCCCCGATCACCTAAGTCATTGACCGCTTGCTTTAACAAAGCGATCGCCATAGGTGAAGGTGTAGTATGTCCATTCTTCCAGCGACTGAGCGATAAAGGCGTTGTCCCTACCCGTTGAGCCAATTGAACTTGATTTAGGTCGAGTCTACTTTGTAGTGCTTCAATCAAGTTTGCATAATTTTTTACCTGTAACTTCATGACAGCGAAATTTATCAAGTGTTTTACTTAATGTATCAGATGTTTATTATGTTTGATGTAACAAAAAAGCAATGTTTATGAAATGGATTATTTAAGCTAAATCTCTTTTGATGCTATGTGATGTACTTTTTAAGCAAAATCCCCTATTAACTGACGAATACCTCTAGCAAAAAAAATTGAGCATACGAATCTTGGTATATGTTGCGTAATCCAAGACGCAAAGACTATCTTGACATGATTTTTTCGGCTGAATAAACACGAAAAGTTTATATTTATTTATGTCACTAGCTATAGAGTTTGATATATTTGTTTTGAAACACATAATTGTAGTGTTTAGGGGGGGTGGCAAGAAATGGTTATTTCAAGATGGTCTAATACAGATTCCTCTGACATTAGGTCATTTAATGAGTCTCAAACGCACTGCCTGCGTCCCCGTCTTGAGAGTTTACAAATAATATACTTGCGTAAATTAGCCAATGACTAATAGAGAAATCAGCCAGAATTTTCAATTCCTCGAACAGCAAGATATTGCAAAATACGCTACATCTGCCGAACAATATTGCCTATCTGATCCTGAAACTGCTCACATGGTCGCTCGTAAGTGTTGTGAGCTAATCGCCAAGTATGCTCTATCAGCATCAGGATATACAGTTCCTAAGAAAACACCATTTTATACAGTTTTAAATAAGTTACGCCAAAAAAATATAGTCGGCAAAGAGATTTTCTATCTTTTTACTGCGATCAGAAAATATGGCAACTTGGCAACACATGAGAGTCTCGAAGTTGAGCCTATTAGAGCTTTTAAACATGTACGCCAGCTTCATAAAATTGCTGTTTGGTATCATTACAAGTTTTCTTTGGATAAGCCTGAAGGTGAACTGCCACGCTATCAGATCCCCATGGAAACTGTGAATAAAGTTGATGATACAGATACTCAAAAGGCTTTCTCTGTTAGTCAGCAAATCAGAGACTATGTAGACTCTTCTGATGAATTGCAAAATAATCTGGCGCAAATTGCTTCTCGAACAATTTCTGATCCAAGTATTCTAGATGAGCAATTATCCAGAGAAGATTTGATCAAAGAAAAAATAGAAATCATCGAAGATTTTGTTTCTAGTTCTGATGATGATCAAAGCTTGAGCAGTGGTGAAATTATTAGAAGTCGTTATAAGATTGGAGAAAAACTAGGTTCAGGTAGTTTTGGTGTTACTTACATAGCTGAAGATTTGGACAAACCAAATAATGCTCTTTGTGTTGTTAAAGAGCTAAGTCCATCTATGTATAGTTCAACTGGTAGAACTAGCAACATCTCGGAAAGAGCAAAAAACTTATTTAATCAGGAGGCTTCCGTATTAAGCCAGATTAAGCATCCTGAAATTCCATCTTTGCAAGCATTTTTTGAAGAAAGAGGTCGCTTTTTTATAGTTCAGGATTATATTGCTGGCTATACACTTGCCGAAGAGTTAAGTAGCAAAATAGAATCTAATCAAAAATGGGAAGAAAAGGATGTATTGGGTTTAGTTAAGGATATTTTGTCTCCTTTAAAATACATCCATGATAAGAGTTTACATGGCAAGGCAATTGTTCATAGAGATGTAAAACCAGATAACTTAATTCGTAGAGCAGATGACAATAAAATTGTATTGATTGATTTCGGTGCTGTAAAACAAATCGTAGATGAAAGCAATAGTCAAGGCTCGGTTATGGGGACAAGAGGATATATGTCTCCCGAACAACAAACTCGAGGCTATATTCTCCCTAGTTGTGATGTTTACGCAGTAGGCATTATTGCTATTGAAGCATTGTATGGCAAGAGAGTTAATGATTTGGATAACAGCAGAACTCCATATCAGTTAGTAACAGATATGGACAATATCAGTAGTGAATTTAAAGCTATTCTTTTGAAGATGATTTGTGATGACTATAAGGATAGATATGCAAATGCTATCGAAGCCTTTGATACCTTGGTAAGTTGGGAAAAAGCGCCTGTCAATCCGTCTGTTCCTATTCAGTCACCACCATCTTACAGCCAAGACAATAAATCAACACTACGTCAATCTAGCAAAGATTTCTCAGATCCGTTTCCAGACTCTAGGCAACAACAGACTTTGCCAAAGACCAAGATCTCATCCCCTAAACAAGTGAAGCCGACCAAATCCAAGAAAAAATTAGGCATCCCAATTTTGATTAGCTGCGTAGTCGGTGTCTTTACTGTTGGTCTGGGTATTATCTATTCTTTGCCTTATCTTACCAGTGCAAAACTGAGTAAGACCGAGATCACAATTGGGACACTGTGGAAACCCGAGGATTTGCAGGGATTAGCTGATTTCTTAGAAGCTAAAGCAGTACCTGAAAATTATTTTGATTTTTTACAAGGGAAAAAAGTTAAGGTGCGGATCAATGGCGATTCAACCTTAGCTTATCAAGAAGCAGAAAAACGTATGGAATCTAAGCAGTGGGACATTGCATTTACCAACTCTCCTATACTCTCTGTGTCAGCCAAAGAAAATAACTACAGGCATATTACAGGAATGTTCCCTAATTCCAGTTCTTATCAAGCTGGTCTATTTGTAAGAGCAGATAGCAATATTCTATCGCTCAAAGATATTCAAGCCAATACGAGAGTGGGGCTGGGATCATTCTCGTCCGCATCTAGTTTTTATATGCCTGTTTATGACCTCTATGGGAAATCCATAACTGCAAATGTAGGAAATAGGGGTACGGCTATTATCAAGCTAGTTAAAGAGGGGAAAGTAGACGTTGGCTCAGCAGCTATTGGAGACTCTATAAGAAAAGATGACCCTACCATTCGCATTATTCATGTCAGTAGAGATATTCCCGGAGCAGGGGTATATGCTTCGCCGAACTTATCTGCGTCAGATTACGAGCAAATTAGGCAGTTAATGCTCAATGCTCCCCAAGATATTAGAGAAAAAGCCAATTATGGAGACAAACCAGAACCAGATTACACTGAATTTCAGAAGATCTCTCAAAGAGTTGAGGAAATTTTAGTCTGTGCTGACTTCAGTAAGAGTCCTGTATTTCTAGGCTGTAATACAAATGTTCTGACTTTTGAGGGAGTAATTAACAGTGCTTCAGTCGTAAGTAATGAATTTATATTCAAGTTTTCTGCTAGCAACACAGTTTATAACATCAAAGTTAATGAGGAGATTGTCCAAAAGATATTTGGTAGTAATAAACTCACAGATATTCAAGGTATGTCAGTTGTAGTCAAAGTCCAAGAAGTTGGGTCTAACAACTCAATTGTGATCACTCAACCTACGCAATTGAGAGTTGTGCAAAAAAAAATGCTGAATTGACTGTCATGCCTAGATCTGAAGACAAACCTACTATTTCAGTTACCCCTACTAATAAATTAGCAACTAATTTAAAGGATCTATCTAGCGCCAAAGTTATTAAAATTCATGATGGAGACACTATCTCTGCTGATTCTGGTCAAGGTGTCATCAAAATTAGACTAGCTTGTATAGATGCTCCAGAGTCTAATCAAAAGCCTTGGGGCGACAACGCTACCAAATTTATGCAGTCACTCACTCCTGTCGGTACAACTATTCAATACCGCGTAGCGGACATAGACAGATACGGCAGAACTGTTGCAGAAGTATATCGAGGCAACGTACTCATAAATGTAGAGATGGTTGCCAATGGTTATGCTCCAGTATATCAACGCTATTTGTCTAGCTGTGTTCAAACACAAAATGAATACCTCCAATCTGAAGCACAGGCTAAGAGCAAAAGACTGGGATTTTGGAATCAGGCAAGTATATGCTTCCCTTGGGACTTTAGAAGAAAACAATGTCAATAAGAAAAATGAAAAAACTTTTATACTCTCTAACTATGTTTATTGCTTTACTGTCAATTAGCTTCAGTGCAATTGCATACAATCCCAAGGCAATAACACAACTAGAACTAAATAATCAATCAATTTTAGCTGTGAATTGGATGCAACAATCTGGTGAATATCAAGCGTTGGCTTATCAAGCCTTCAATATAGCCAAAGTTGCTTTTAATACTGCTTTAGTCAATGGGATTAGTGAGCCTGCCGTAATCGTCGATCTAGATGAAACTATCTTAGACAATAGTCCATATCAAGCTAGTTTAATTGGCAGCCAAAAAGGTTTTGAGAGTAAGACATGGGATCAATGGATTAAAGCGGAGCAAACTTTAGCAATTCCCGGAGCCATTGATTTTATAAACTATATCAACACCAGTGGCGGTAAAGTTTTCTTTGTTTCTAATCGAGGTGTTAGTAGTGGCAATAGTAAAATAAATGATCTAGAAATCTCAACTAAACGTAATATGCTTAGGTTAGGTTTTGAAGGTGTAAATGAACAAACTCTTTTATTAAAGGGTGAATTTACAAAAACAATTAATGGTAGAAATGACACATCAAAACAGTGGCGAATAGATGCAGTATCTAATGGAAAAGTCGATGGAATAAATCATAATGTGGTCATTTTTATAGGAGATAACCTCAATGACTTTGCTGATATCTCTAAAAATGACAATACAGTGAGGAAAGAATTTGTTGCCAAAACTCAAAAGCAGCAGGGGATACTTGTTATAAATCCAGACGGGTTTCAACCTGCCTATGTAACTTTGCCAAATCCGATATATGGTGATTGGGAAAATGGTTTATACAATCCTCAGAAATTTAACAAAAAAAATCATTGGGATCTATCTCCATCTCAAAAATTTATGCAGAGGCTAGAATCATTAATTAAGTGGAAAGGTTAAAAAATGAACATAGAGAGACTAAAGCAGCCTGACATTGGAAATTTAATTAAATCTATTCGCCATGATTTGCAGCTATCTCAAGAAAAGTTTGCTAGTCAACTAGGAGTATCATTCTCTTCTCTTAACAGATGGGAAAATCACAAGGCTATGCCATCTTCTCTTGCTTTAAAGAATATAAATATTTACTTCAACTCCTTGAAAGATCAAGGCAAAGATCTGCTTATTTTATGAGCAGCTTTAATCTAAATGGAACTAAAATCTACTGCATGAATAAGGTTTATGATGTTGTAGAAGTAATGACTAACGGTTATGAAAAACCACGAAGACTTTTTAATTGATTCCCTCAAAGATCATGAAGAAGCGGCGGCTTATGTGACTGCTGTTTTAGAAGAAGAAAATCCTGAGCCTGAGTTATTACCTTTATGTTTGGGGCATGTTGCGGCTGCATTGGGCAATGATAACGATCGCCAATGGGTAAAAGATTTTGCAGCAAACGATAAAAGTCAATCTCTGTATGAATTAGCGTCTTGGTTAGACGGCTTGGGGCTAAATCTTAAAATAAGCTGTAAAAGCAATTAAGCTATGAGTATGGAATCGTTTTGCTTTTCCACTAGAACTATTCAATTATGGAACTAAAGTCTGCTCGACCCAAATCTAGATTGAGATATCTGCGGCTTTTATTTTTCATCCCTGCGATCGCCGCTTTATTGACTATGGCATATTGTATTTGGCAAATATTCCCTTGGTTCGTGGCGATGGCGATCGCTGGTCCGATCGCTGGTTATTCGATTTCGCAGATTATTCCACTGTTTTTTAAATGAAAAATAAATTTTGCCTAACTCAGCATTGTGCATCATCCATAAGCATGAACTTGCGCTGAAAGTGTCTCAAAACATTGCTCGGCTTCACATATAAGTGAAGCTAGTAACAGGAAAACGCCATGTTTGAATTACTAAAGCTATTCTTGGGACAAATTCAACGAAACAGGCTTACAGCGGACAAAAAGGTTTGCTCAATTGAATATTTTGTTTTCATGTTTTGTGTCTTGATCATTGTCATGATTTGGCATCTTGTATTTAGTCAGCAACTTACATACTCAACAAAGTCTCTCTGTGACGTTAATCCAACCCCACCCAATTCAAATGTAGCTACAATTTCAAAATAAAGAACTTTCTAAGCAGGGTTTACTTTACACCCTGCTTAGATATTACATGAATCGAACTTCACGCCATGCTTGGTAAGCGTCATTACCAAGCCTTTGTTTTAACTGTTTTGAAAACTCCTTAGACATTTCATCTTCATTAACAGGAAGGTTTTCATCCACAATGGAGAGCATTTGACAAAGAATCGGGTTAGCTTCGCTTAATTTAAGAATCTTTTCTAAAATGTCTGATTGCTCTTCGTTGATCCTGTCTTCACTCATTAGTTCTTGGTAAGTTATCACAATCGGCAAGATTTGATGTTGAACTATATTAAAAAACTCAACATCATCCAAAGTAGTAGTTTCCTCTGTATTATCAAACAAACTAAGTTGTAAGGAACTAAATGACTTAGTGGTGTGTGTAGATTTAGAATTGAAGCCACCCAGATGTGTTCCTTTCTTAGAGGCAGAAAGGTTCATTGTTCTTTTCATTGTTCTCCTTAGACTTACCCGTATCTATACGTGCAGACATATAGTGGGCAGTATCGTTTATAAGTTTACGTGTGAGGTAGTGCAGTTTAACTAACTTATTCAACAATGACATCAGATTACGGATTTGTTCCTTATTCCAAGTCAGGCTAGTTAGTAACTGATTATATACTTGCTTTTAGATATGAAACTGAATCCGATAATGTGACAGAATTTGATAAATAACACGGAATTTATTTATAAATTCATAAAAAATTAGAGCAAAGACTCTCTAAATAAAGCTTTGCTCTACTAAATTCCCTACTAATTTTTTGATTTAACGGACTTGACCATTCCGTACTTTAGATAAATCGGTCATGACTTCGCGGTTATTAACCCAATATATTCCGCCAAGCAGAATTAGACCAACAGAAATTACGGTTACAAACGTTAAAAAGAAGTTCTGACTGTTCTCCAGTGGTAAATTTTTTTCAAAGCCACAAAAAATGCATTGATAATGCCCTACAGAGTGAGTGTGCAAAGATTTTTTATCACAATTAGGGCAAGTTATAAGATCAGTACTTTGTTCGTCCAAACTTACAATTCTATTTTTTACATTCATGATGGCTCTCCATTAATCTGAACCTCAATAGGAAATGAAAAACTGATATTTTATGTGACAAGAAGAAATTTGCGGATATTGATACTCATACCTTTTAATTTTTTAGATTTACATAAAATCACTATTGAATTGTGTACATAATTCAATAGTGATTTTATGTAAATCTTAATATCAGTTTGTCTAGTTTTTAAACCAATCAAAAAATCTTTGAATTAGCATATTTTTATAGATGATTTTTACTGAAATCTACAGTTGGTACTACACAAAATTTCAATGCTTTGAATTGATTGTTACAAATTTATCGATTTTGTGTCACAAACTAATAACCTAATTCATATCTAGGCAGGAGGATGCTTTTAGAAACTTGTAAATTCAACTCCATCACTTTTAAGAGGTTCTCCATGGCAGAACAAACAAACCTAGAAGCAATATTTGCTTTACGCAAAAAGTCGATCGACAACAATAATCATCCGATTACTAAAGTTGTTGGGAAGCAACTATCTCAGTTCGGGTTTAGTACACAGATGGTTCATGAGGTAATGAACGAGGTTTGTGTTCGAGCTGCTAAATGCCCTTATCAAATTAGTAACCCTGAAGCTTGGTTTAAGGTTACCAGCTTCAATATTGTGAGGGAGAAGAGTAGAGATAGAGAGCGCATTGAGTTTAATGATTCTGATGACTACAGCAATTCAGCATCATGCGATGAAGTAGAAGAAAGTGATGATGTTGTGATTAAGGGCAAAACCATTGATTATTACTCTCCATTTCTGAAAAAGGCTTGGAACGAGTCATTATCGCCTGATGAACGCTTCATCCTCTCAGTAAAAATTTTCAAAGACAAGAGTTGGAAGGAGGTAACGGAGGCAGTTGCCAAATACAATGACAAACCAACTACAGAATCAAACATGAGGCAAAAAGGCTGTCGTGCGCTTCAAAAACTCAAAAATGCTATTACTGATTTCCAAACTACAGGAAACCCTCAATAAACAAAAAAGTGATTGCTATTCCAAGCGATCATTTTTTTGTTTATTGATCAATACTAAAATTAATCTGCAATATGAGTAAAAAAAACGATCGCTGTTTGCGGACAGGCGATCGCTTCTAAATGTGATGGGGATTTGTTAGTTTCTAGTGTTTACCTAGTAAGGCATCCAAATCTATCCCAATATCGCTTAAATTTGCAGCCTTAAGCAAGTTAGTTGCTACCCTTTTATCCATCCTTGCGATCGCGCCATCATCAATCATGCGATCGCTGATCATGTCACCCATTTTCTCAGGCAAATCTGCATACCTTCCACCTTGTGCGGTTGGACTTGGCACTTCATAGCTATTAATATCCTGTCCCGTTCTAGGGGAATCAAGAGACTCACCATAATTCAATTCAGAGCGATCGACAGCGATCGCTTCTTGCGTCCGACGAGCTAAGGCACTTGCACGATACTCTTTGGCTTTATCAGTCTTGATCAATTCAGAAAGTTTTTCAACTCCTTCCTCATTCCAAGTAGTTTCCCCATCGGGATTGTTGTTTTCCCAAAGCCCCTCTAGCTCATCAGCCTTAGTCGATTTTAACTTTCTAATATATTCAGGCGTACAACCGAACATTTCAGCAACTTCGCGATTAGTACGAAAGTTAGGTACAGTGATGGTTTCCATGATTAGATCGCTCTCCGTTACAAAATTTATAGCATCAGGATCGCAGAGAGTTACTGACTAAGCAAGTGTGTCACGCAGTCCGTTACAACTTCTATCAAAATAGGATCGCATAACGTTACAGGCTAAGCAACAGTTGTCACACTAAGCGTTACTTATTCCGTTACTTATTCTTTTTCCTATATTCCCAAGGCTTTTCATAATCACCAGACCACACACCGATTTTTTTAGACCTAGCCTCATCCTCTGCTTCAGCGATCGCCTCACGACTTGGACAATTGCTTGAATATTGTTTGTAGTGGTAAGCCATCCCTGCCCTGACCATCTCAGTGTTTACATTGTGAGCATACTCATCATTGCCAACTTTGACACTGACCTCGGCAACTGTGCGATCGTATCGATCTTGCTCCATAGGACGGACAATCACTTGCTTACCTTCAACCAAATTTGATAATAGAGCCTTAGATTCTGCGCCCAATGGTTGTTTAGATTCAGGTGCGTCTATTCCACAGAATCGTAATCTAAGCTTTTCCCCATCACAATCAACTGCGATCGTGTCCCCATCACTGACTTTGGTAGTTTGGCAAATTTTATATTGTGTATCCTCCGACCTGATTGCTCGAGCGATCGCAGCCTGATTACCTTCATAGGATGGGCGTTTGGTCAGCTCTTGTTCATTGCGGTGGTACATAAATAAGGCGATCGCTCCAACAATTATTGAAATCTCGATAGCAGTATCAAAAATCTTCCGCATATTTCACCAATAAAAATAGCTGAAACCATTGCATAAGCATAGGTAACAGCTATTATAAATTTAATAATATTTTCGCCTCAAAATATCTTTATATATTTCGTGAGGCTAAACAAGTGAAGCGTTTAATTAAATTTGGTTCAGTTTCTTTGGTGTTTGCGGGGGCGATCGCCATTACTGGAGAGGCATTTGCACAGCTATCCCTGCCAGATCTTTATTTGCAAACTAGAATCTCGGCGCAATCTGGTACAACCTTTCAACTGGGTGTTAAAGGTACGCCAAACACAATCAAGAGAATTGGCTTTTCTGGTATTTCATCTCCTCGGACTAGAACTGTTCGGGTTGATGCCTGTGGAGTGGGAAGAATTAGTAATGCTCAGAGCATCACTTCTGGCGTTATTGGCACACCTGTTGGACAATTCAATGCGGCAACAGTTTCAGCTTCTACCCCTATAATTCCTCCGTCTTGTGTGAACGGCGTTTTATCATCAGCTTTACCAACTACAGGAAATTTCTTTAATGTTGGTGGCGGAACAATTTTGATCAAGGGGTTGCCTCCAAACACGGTTCAAGACATCAGCTATACCGATACTGCACCCCAAAATCGAAATGTAACTATTAATGCTTGTGGGTTTGGAGTTATTACTATTCCTAGCTCCGCGACTTCAGTGGCTCTTGAAGGTGGCTCTAGTTCTCAGATCTCAAACTTGCAACGAGCTAGTTTGAGTTGTATCAACGGTGATTTGTATGCAACGCAGTTGCCCTCTCTTGTGTCTAACCAAGTTGCAATCCCCCCGATCGCTGATTTAACAAGAAATTCAACAAATGTCTTTATCAAGACAACGCCTCTTGGGTTAGTACCTCTAACTGTAAAAGGGGCTGTGACTACTAGATCGGTCACTAGTGATCGATGCTCTGGGCTGGTGATCGGAAGCACTTCGGCTCCAATTTCAGGCACAGTCACAATTAATGGCGTTTCTATCGACACCTCGAATTTGCCTATTAATACGCTTAAAACCTGTGGGCAATATAGTGAGGGTGGAGAGACTGGATACGCCTACGCTACGGGAAATGTAAACTCTCCTTGGGATGCTAATCTAACCTCATTTAGAACTAATGACGGTCGCGTATTTATTAGAAACTATCCTGGGTTATCCATCGGTAGCCGCTCAATCTTGGCTCTAAGTACAACAAGCGATCGCAACGTTAGCTTAACTGCCAATGCTTGTGGTATCGCAACTCTAAGATCTACAACCTCCTATCCTTTGACCACAGGGACTGAGTTTACTTTAAATTCTGTAACTCAGACGGTTGGCTCTTTGCCTGACGGTGTTGCCCCTCGTTGCACATCTACAGGTTTAACTTACAAAGTTAATTAGCCCTCGCTATTCCCTTTAACTAATCTCTGAATCCTCAACGCTTGCGATCGCAGCTTAGTCTTAGACTGGGCTGCGATTATCTTTTTACGGTCAAACTCGTTTAACCTCGCAATTTGATCAATGGTCGATGACTCACCCATACGGTAAGAAATTTCGATTAGCTTTGCGCGAGCAGTCTCACGCTTGACGATGGTGCTTTGTAAATTTGATTCATCCTTAATGCGCTCAAACTCGATAACCTCGTCTAGTACCTTGCCCTTAATGGCGATCGTTATTTGTACCTTAGTTTTTTCGAGTTCGGCTAACTTAATTTGTAAGTCGGCATTGGCTTGATTATTGCGGGTCTGATTGGCGGCGCTAGTCGCCTGTCCAGAGATGATCGTGGGCAAAGCTTCAAACAATAGCCTTGATTCTAAAGGCGTTCGCAGTTCACCTATCCCCTGCGGTCTAGCATTTTGCAGCAAGATCGGCGCGATCGCTGACACATAGGGCTGAATACTTTCCACAAAACTGCCTTGACCTTGTACCCGCGCTAACTTGACAGCATCGCTACTATTAGCAATCTGGGTTTCGATAGATCTGATTTCGGGACTATTTTGAATAGCCAAATTTTGCAACTGAGTAATACATTCGGGCTTACTATCCAAGCAAGGCAAGTCACCCTTAAGCATCTCCTCTTGTTCGGCTTCTTCCCTGCCCTCCAATTTCTCATCAAGCCCCGATCCCTCCTCTGGGATATCTTCGGGAGTGTCGGAATCTCTACTAGAACGACTGTAAATATTTACAGTGGGTCGCACGATATCAATAACGGGATTACCTTGGCGATCGCGTTGTAATTTAAGGCTTGGCGCTTGGCTTGGTGAAGGATTCTTGATTAAAGGGCTGCTCAACTGTTGACCGTTGGGACTGGGTAACTTTTGGGCGATCGCTGCCATCGGCGACATACAAAAGCAATTCAACATCAATATTGTTGTTAACTTGCTTAACATAGCGAATCCGTTTAACTTCACTGGCATATTGCGCCCTCACTGTCGAAATTTCCTGAAGCTTATTTTCAACTTCACCAATCTTGCTACGCAAGTCAGCGATCCGAAATTGCCGATCCTGCTCCCCACGATTCCAATCAGCAAGAGCCTTTTGATATTCAAGCTGTGTTTGATTAGCAGCAATGGCGGCGCGTACCTTTTCCTGTTCGGCATCGTATTCTTTCAAAGAACGATTAGCCTTAGCCGTCTCAAATTGACCTAGTTTCAACTGCATAACCGCTTCTTCCTTAGCTAAATCTGATTTAGCCTGTGCCAATTTTTGCTGTTCGTGAGCATCCGCACCTGCTGGCAAGTCTTTGGGATCAATGGTTGCCATGAGATCAAGTTTCCTTTGCTGCAAAGTAACTTTTTCCTTCGCCGCTTCAACTTTTACCCGTTGCAAGTCCGTTTCCGCCTCAAACTCGGCAAAACTCTGGGCTGGCAATTCCCTAGACCGATTAATAGTCAATGGCTCCAAGGGCTTAGGTACGTCAAGTTCTAAGCGCTTGATCGTATTTCGATAACTTTCAAGCTGTGAGGTGAGCCGTTTACGTTCTTCATCGCGATCGCTAATGACCTGACCTGCGACTAGTCGCTGACCTTGGACAACCTTGAGATCTGAAGGACTCGACAGACTCAAATTAATTCTTAATAACCTTGGCTGTGTGGCGGCTGCACTTGGCAAAGTAGTTTTGCTTTCCGACTGTGCCACTGCAAAGGGCAGTTTACCGCCTATCCAATAACCAAATGATCCAAATATCCAAGTAATAGCGATCGCTGTGAGGATCTTATTCCTGCGAGATTTACGCCGCCCGTCACGGTGTTTAGCCAAAGTTGCCAATGCCGAAGATTTGATCCGATGCTCTGCACCATTCAATATCAATTGTTGGGCGATCGCCTCCCCTAATTGTTCTGGTAGATTGTCGTATCGATTGTTCATCACTTCTCACCTTTAAAATCACTCTTCCATCAATTATAAAACTGTCCAAAATTGGCTCTAGATTTTGTTTACGGGCATTTAAGATTTGAATTTGTCCAACTGTAATTCTAAAAACATTGAATTTTATTTGTTCTAGTGGAAGTCGTAAATCCTCGACATTATCAACTAGCAAACTGCCCGTTAAATAGGCATTTTCTGGGACAGAAACAAGCCACTCAGACACAAATTGATCCTTGGGGCTAACCTCGTTCGCCTGTATCTCGATCCTATCGCCTAGCCTAGTTTCTACGCTAGTAGCCCGAATTTGCGATGCTTCGTTGTTGCCAATCTGGTACAAGTCACCGTTGGCATCTTTGCCAATCACTGAAGCTTCATTGGCGGCGATGACCTTGTATTCCTGACCATCGATCTTTTCTGAGGTGTAAATATTTACACCCGTCACCTTTACAAATACCTGTCGCGTCGCACCCTCTTTTTTGAAAATGTCGGCTGCGGTCTGGGGACTACGAAAAAATGACCTTTCAAATAATTCGGTAATGCCACCATTGCTGATGAACTGACAGGAAATTACTAATAATGCGATCGCAATACTAAGCACCCAATATTCACCGCTCGACCCAGTTGACAATCGCGCCTTGGGATTTCCGGGAATAACTAGCCTTGCATTGCTAGGGTAAAACGCCGCTACTCCCGACTTAGTGAATACATCGCTAAACCATCCAAAGAAATAGCCGATCGCAATGCCTAGCCAAATTTGCCATGAAAACCATAGGGCGATCGGTGCGGTGACTGCGGTAACGATCGCACTTGCCATAAAGCTATGGGTTACGCCTCGGTGTGGGTATCGCTCCTCAAACCAACGGGCGATCGGATATAAAACTAAGCCTATGTGACTCTTAGTTGTGTCCACATCGGGCAACTGTGAGGCGATCGCACTTGCTGCCAGAACAGCGGGATCGGCAGTGCCAATTATTAAAGATGTCGCGCAAGTTGCGATCGCAGCATGGGTCACTGACAGCATTGTTTCGCCTCCGCAATAGTCATAATTTCGCCATCCTCAGTAGTCGGTTCTAGCAGGAAGTCCTCAAGATCGTAATCTGGCTGAGCCGCCACATATTTAACCTGAGTAGTGCAGTAATAAATTGCGCGATCGCATTGATTAACATACAGATTCACCCATTGTTCGGGGCTAAACAAGTGGGACTCATCGCCATAAATACCCTTGATACTCATGACTCAATCCTCGACTTATTCCGATAGTTAATTCTGTTGGCGATTATTCGCAATACGATCGCAGATAGTCCAAGCATCCCGCCAATGATGTAAAGACTGCGATCTCCAAGCCCTAAACCAATAAGCCTAACAACGCTGACAGCGCTTAGTGCTGCAATTAAAAACGGTGTCCCATCTATATAGTCGATGCGATCGCCTTGTTCATCTGCACCCAAATTCAAAGAATGCTCGCGCACAACTCTACGCGCTAGGAAGGGATTGCCCCCACACCTCTGCTCAAGATCGGCAATTGTCGAGGCTGGTAACTTTAAATTAATTTCCGCCGCTTCCTCCAACATGATCTCCCGAATTTCTTGCGATGCCATCGGCTGTATAGATATGCGGGGCATTTTAAAAAAAATACCGCCCACTGGTGGCTTAGTCGCAAGCATCAGTAACAGTGCCCGATCCCCCAAACAATCTTGTAACCAGTAGCGCAAACTGACGGGGTAACGGTGGGCGTTATCACAGATTAGTAATACATTGGATCGATCAAGTTCCTTGGCAATTTCTCCGCGCAATTGGTCGGCTGTGTAGGGAACTGGCTTTTTACCTGAAGTATCCTCGGTATCACAACCTAATTGATCGCAAATTTCTAGCAGGGTAGTCTTTGCCGATCCGCTAAAGTCTGCGATCGCCACATTCCAACCACGACTTTTAAAAGCAGTCCGCACCGATTCGGCGATCGCCGTTTTGCCCGATCCCTCTTCACCGATTATCAAAAGTGATTGGTTTGTTTCTAGTGATGCGATCGCCTGATCAATTTCTGCTTGTCTAAAGTTTTCCATGGTCATTAACTCGCCACTAGCAACAATTATTTACAAACCTAATGAAATTAGTCATTTACCCATACCAAAGACAGCTAGCCGTAATTTCGCCAATTCTTCTTGTAGTTCTGGTGTCATAACCTCGCCACATTTGGCAACTGCTAAGGTAATTCTCAAGCCGCCAGATTTTTGATATTTAAGAAATTCGTCAGGATTGTTAGGCGCTCCCTGATGACAAGTTGGACATAAGGCGATCGCATTGTTCGCCGTGTCGCTGCCGCCAAAAACTAATGGGTGAATATGGTGAACTTCGATATCGCACTTTAATCCACAGCATTGACAGGTTTTGTCATCACGATTCCTGACCTCTTTAACAACTTTGCTACATCTTTTCATGGTTTGTCCCATTAGTATTTACACTAGTAGCAAGTACAAACCCTTGCCAGTGTGGATATTACGGTGATTCAGTTCAGCCTTGTACTTGCACCCCACGCCAGCGTGAACAATACTGGGCAAAGCTATCAGGACCCTTGATGGATCGCATCGACTTACAAGTGACTGTAGCAAGATTAAAGCCTGAAGAAATGACGCGATCGCCAGAAGGAGAGACCTCTAGTGCTGTCAAAGAGAGAGTACAAGCCTCACGCAAAATTCAACAAGCCCGCTTCCAGAAAGAAGCAAAAGTAAATTGCAATGCTCAGATGCAGTCCAGACATTTACGTCAATGGTGTCAACTAGACAACCCTTCCCGTGACTTGTTAGAGTCAGCAATTAAACGTTTAGGTTTATCTGCCCGCGCAACCGATCGCATACTCAAAGTATCCCGCACGATCGCCGATCTCGCTAATGCTGAAAATATTCAAGTAGTCCATGTAGCTGAGGCGGTTCAATATCGCACCCTTGATCGTGTTACTTAAATCAAAAAACCAAGAAAGTGAGAAAGCAGTGCTTTCTCACTTTCTTGGTTTGAACCTAAAGCGCTGGAATAGGTTATATAGCAATGCAAGTTTTGCTTAGGACTTAAAACCAAAAAGATGAGTTGCGGCGCGAAGCGCCGCAACTCATCTTTTTGGTTTTGATTAAAGTATGACAACACTTTTGTGAATTAAAAAACAAACCCCGTAAGGGTTTTATAGCTGTCGCCATTCTTGTTAGAACATAAAACCCAGATAGTGTGAGGCGGCGCGAAGCGCCGCCTCACACTATCTGGGTTTTGATTTGTCCTGATACAGCTATAGCCAGAGCCGCTTGTCGAATGATTAAAAAAATTATTTTGGCTTTAATGCAAGAGTAAAGCCCTATACATGCTATTTTGTGTCTTGTCTTTCGGCTGTACTCTTAATCTCTATATCGGAGAAGAATAAAATATGAACAGTTTTATAAATGGTTAAGCGCTAACTTAAAATTATTAAGATGGGCAAAGCACAATGCCAATCATATTAACCCTAATATATTTGTTTGGTGAGTTGCTAGTGGAAGAATCCTATCGGGGCATTCATGTATGAGTACAGTTCTGGTGGTTGAAGATAGCGTGACACAAAGAGAAATGATTGAGGACTTACTCAAGGGTAGCGGTCTAACCGTTAAGACAGCAGGTGATGGTGTGGAAGCACTAGAACAAATGCAAGGCAATTGCCCAGACATCGTAGTTATGGATATTGTCATGCCCCGCATGAATGGTTACGAGCTATGTCGTCGTATTAAAACTGATCCCAAAACTGAGCGCGTTCCCGTCGTAATGTGTTCATCTAAAGGTGAAGAATTTGATCGCTACTGGGGAATGAAGCAAGGTGCTGATGCTTATATAGCAAAGCCATTTCAGCCTCAAGAACTAGTAGGCACTGTAAAGCAGTTACTTAGAAAAGCTTAAGAATTTCATGAAGAATGCTAAAAGTGTAGACAATTCTTGATTATTTAATGACTGTTGGTTAACATCAATACTTTAATATTTTCTCAATGTTCTCAATATTTATTTTTCAGTTTATTTCTTAAAACTTGAAGACATTTAAAATCAGCTATTTTGCAAGGTAGAGATCCTCAAATTATGGTAGGAAACCAAGAATTCTTCCCTGGCATCGGACAAGATCAGGCTACAGACTTTGATCAAGGTATCGAAGCTCCAGAAGGTGAGCTACACTTACGTTTTTTTGTGGCTTCTGGAATTGAGTTTGCTTTACCAGCAATTGGAGTCAGTCAAGTTTTGGAATATGCTCCAGATCGGATCAACCCCATGCCCAATGTCTCCCCACTATTGTTAGGTACAGTAAATATTCGGGGTAGAGTAGTTTGGGTAGGAGATCTCGGTCAGTTTTTGGGAGAAGCTCCTCCAGTTAATACTGATCGCGCAGAAATTTCAATTATTGCGATCGAAGATCAGGGCATGATGTTAGGTTTAGCGGTAGAACAAATTGGCGTAATGGCTTGGCTTGATTCTTCACAAATCAATGTCTCTAGAAATAGCTCTGACAGTATGGCTCCGTTTATTAAAGGTGAGTGGATAATGGAAGATAGCGATCCCCTGAAGTTGCTAGATCAAGTCAACATTTTACGATCAGCACGGTGGGCATCCTAGATAAAGTAATTTCAAGATGATTTCGCACAAATGTCAGAGACTTTAGGGATTTTAGGAGAAAGCACATGGCCTCAAGTACACAATATCAAAAAGAATATGAAAAGGCTTCCTTAGCCTACATGCAAGGAGACTACAGTCAAGCTGGTAAATTGACACAGGAACTAGTTAAGGTCTGCCCTAGTGATCCCATGTATCGCCTACTTCATGCCCATATTAATCTTGCCCTTGAGCGCTATCAAGATTCAATTGGTGAATATGAAACGGTCTTACATCTGACTGACGACAACTCAATTTTGGAATATGCCCATAGTGGTATTGCGGCTGCCAAAGAAAGACTAGATCTCAATGATGACAATAGCTATGGGCTAGGTTCTATAGATAACTCAGTAAGCGAATTTAGTAATCAGCAATACGCTTACGAAGATAATACCTATAATCAATCAGCTTATATGCAGGGATCTTGGTCTACCGATGATAGTGGCGGGCAAAGTACTGGATCAAATCGGGTTGATGACTTTGATTTTGAAGATTTTAGTTCTGATACTTCAATGAATGGGACTAGCCAGTATACCTATAGTACCGAAACTCAACTCACAGGCGAATCAAGTTTTAACTCTGGTTACAAAACCAGTGGCTCTTCAAGCAACCTAAATGCCGACTCTGATGTTGTCTTTATGGATGAGTTTGATGACTTTGATGACATTAGCGAATCATCCTTTTCGAGTTCATTTGGTGATTCAGAAGCAACACAGATGGTTTCTGAAAGATCTATGACAGATTTTGGAAACCAAGACTTTACAACTTCGGGGCGCTCAAATACAACATCATTAGCCAATCAGGATATATCCGCAGCGCGGTTTAACCAAACAGGAAATGAAGCTGAGCTATTTGGATTAGGGGCTATTAATACACCAGTAGGGGCAAAAAGAGCTGGTGCTGATATTGTCTCTGAATCATCTGAACAAGGTGGTTTATTTTCTCCTTTTGATAATATGCCGCTTAAGACTAAGAGTGTGATCACGGCGATCGCCGCAGGGGTGGTTGCCATGGTTGCCGCAGGTGTAGTTACAAACTTTGCCACAGGTTCAATTGCCGATAAAGGCTCACGCGAGCAAGTACGAAATACGGGCTGGATGATGGGTGGTGCAGCCGCCTTGGCAAGTGGGGCGATCGCTTGGGGACTTGGCAAACGATCTTCGAGGCTGATAGATCAATCAACTGCTAACTTACAAGCTCAATTTGAGGCTGTTATTCGTGGTGATATGAGTCCTCGCGCCACTGTATATAGCGAAGATGAGTTTGGCAGACTTGCGACAAGCTTTAACCAAATGATTCAGTCGATTGTCTCCAACACTACGGAAGCCCAGCGCAAAGCGGCTGAACAAGAACAAGCTAAGGAAGATTTACAACGTCAGGTAATTCGACTACTTGATGACGTGGAAGGTGCGGCTCGAGGCGACTTGACTGTGCAGGCTGAGGTGACCGCCGACGTACTTGGAGCCGTAGCTGACTCATTTAACCTCACGATTCAAAACCTGCGCGAAATTGTTAACCAAGTAAAAATTGCGGCGCGTCAGGTAAATGAAAGCTCTCGCGAAAATGAAGCATTCGCCCGTAGTTTGTCATCGGATGCGTTACGTCAAGCTGAAGAATTGAGCGTCACCCTAAACTCAGTACAAATGATGACCGAATCGATTCAACGTGTTGCTGAAAGTGCGCGTGAAGCTGATCAGGTTGCTAAGCTTGCATCTGAAACCGCAATTAAGGGCGGCGACGCGGTAGAACGTACTGTGGCTGGTATTTTAGACATTCGCGAAACAGTTGCCGAAACTACCCGTAAGGTAAAACGGTTAGGCGAATCATCACAGGAAATTTCTAAGATCGTTGGTTTGATTTCACAAATTGCTTCGCGGACTAACTTACTCGCGCTTAACGCTAGTATTGAAGCAGCGAGGGCAGGTGATGCAGGTCGTGGTTTTGCGATCGTTGCGGACGAAGTTCGACAGCTTGCCGACCGCGCTGCGAAAGCATCTAAAGAAATCGAACAAATCGTATTGCAAATTCAGAGTGAAACCAGTAACGTGCAACAAGCGATGGAAGTCGGCACACAACAGGTTATCGATGGGACAAAACGTGCTGAACAGGCGCGTCAATCACTCACAGACATTATCCAAGTTTCCCATCGCATTGAAACTTTGGTACTATCCATTACTGAAGATACAGTTAAACAAACTGAGACTTCAAGGACAGTATCGCAAGTTATGCAATCAGTTGAGTTGACCGCTCAAGAAACTTCGCAAGAGTCTCAAAGGGTGTCAGCTTCACTACAAAATCTCGTGGGTGTTGCCCGCAGCCTACAAGATTCTGTGGAACGATTCCGCGTTGATTCGGGTGATAAAACAACGGGAGTTCGTTAGGATTATTACCTTCTAGCTATGCTACTCACACCCTAATCATTGAGAGGATTCTGTCATGAACTCGGAACAACAACAGCAGCGAATCATGGGTTACTTTATTGAAGAAGCCCGTGAACATCTTCAGACAATTGAGCAAGGCGTATTAAACTTACAAGATGTTCTTCACGACTCAGAATCTATTAATGAGCTTTTTCGTGCTGCTCATTCGATAAAGGGCGGCGCTGCAATGCTAGGGGTTGGAAGTATTCAGCATGTTGCTCACAGATTAGAAGACTTTTTTAAGATTCTCAAAGAAAATTCACAAATAACCGTCGATGAGCGCTTAAAAAGCTTGCTACTTGCAGGATTTGATCCCCTGTCAGAACTTCTAGATGAGTTGCAAGGGGGTTACAAAATATCTGATGAGCTAACAATTGAAACTAATAATCGCGTTAAGCCTGTATTTGCTGAGTTAGAATCCTATCTAAATCAGTTGGTTTCAGATTCTGGTGGGCAGATATCTACGGATACATTTAGTCAAGAACAAAAGAGCATCCCTCAACCACAACCAGTAGTTGCTTCTCAGCAATCAATATTTCAGCAAGAAATTACGACTAAAATGCGAGATATGCTGCAATTGTTTCGGTCGGCAGATGATGCAGAAAGCCGATCGCAGTTACAAGCAGTTTGCAATTACTTCCAAGAGATTGGCAATCAATTTGATTTGCGAAGTTGGACTAATTTAGTCGTCCAAATGAAAAATGCGATCGCTCAGCCGAGTAACACATATCGTACCCTTGCACCTATCCTAATCCGAGAGCTAAAGGAAGCTCAAGATCTCGTACTCTCAAATCGGGAATCAGAAATTGCAGTATCTCAACAACTGCAAAATCTATTACCCTATCGATTTTCGGAGCCAGAGGATGACGAGGTTAGTACAATTTTTACAACTGCTTCTGAGGATATTAGCGAGGACTCAGTAGTAGATGGTTTTGATAATACTACTGATACATCTAGTGGGGATATAGCCATCAATCCAGATGTGGATATCGATCTATTTGCAGATCAGGTCAATAAAGAAGCATTTGATTTGACGGATATCCATGAGAACCAAATGGATTGGATGGATGGTGAATATGAGATTACTGAAAACCAACATATTGATGGACCAAAAGTTGGTGCTTCAGAGTTAAAATCTCTAGCGATTTTGTTTGAAAATGATGATATTGATTTTGATGCTGCTTGGGAAGATATAGAATCCAATGAAACAAATATAGCAAATCATGGAGCCACGGCAAATTCAGACAGTCAAGATGAATTTGCTGATTTGCTTAGCGATAGCTCTGAGAATAATGACTCAATAGTTCCTAATCTAAACAGTGAGGAATCTAGCATTGATCAACTATTTGGAGATTTTTCTGCCCAAGATTCCGTCCAAAATTTTGAGGGTGAAGAGAGCGGTAATTCTCTGTTCCCAGATGATCTTGATGATTCATGGCAGCAATCTACTGATATTGTTTCGGAAATTAATTCTGAGATGGTTCTAGAAAGTGAACAGTCCAGCTTAGACTCTCTATTTTCTGACGATTTTACTTCTGAGGATTCCCTAGAATCTCAATTTGATGTGGATTTAAGAGATGTAGATTCAGAGGTTGTTGAACAAATTAGTGATTCTCAAATTGATGGTGCGATTGCGATCAATGATCAGTTTGACGATATAGATGTAAGTGATATGGATGTTAGTGAAATCAATATTGATGATATTGATTTTTCTGATTTGCCAGAACACACTACAGCTATTGATCAGTTTATAGATGGTGGATTTACTGATACGGATGAGTCTCAAACGCTCTCTAGTGAAGAATATTTTGCGACGATCGCCATGAACGAAAATGCGATCGATAGTGATGACAACAATGATAACCCCAGCGACCCCTTTGCCTTGACTTTTTCGGAAGAGGGCATGAATTTGCTTGAAGATCCCTTTGCGATCGATGAAAATCTTGACAAAATCCTTTTGGATGAACCTCCGAATATAGGCAATGAGGAAGGCGATAATTCTGATGTTAATGATTTTTGGGAAGAGCCTAAAACAATTGAATCTGTTAATGATTACGCAGAGGTAATATCAGAAAGTAGTGACTTTGAGGGCATCGATACTACAGGATTGAATTTATTTGATGAACTGGGGTTTGACAATGATGAATTTGATGAAGCCGTTAGCTCTCAAGAGTTAGCGGAATCAACAAGCGCATTGCAGAATACATTTGATGAAAATCCTGATAACATTCAGATAAATGCAACGGACACTTCAGATATCAATGATCTAAACCTTTTTGATGAAGGTATTGAGTTGATAGAAGAGGCGGTCTTAGATGTCAATAGTACTGAATTAGATGATGACTTAGGTGCTTTAGCCGAAGATAGATCAACCTTAGATTTTGTGAATTTCTCCGAAGACAATGAAATTAATGAAGCAATTCATGATGCCGATGATCTTACTAATTTCTTTGCAGAATCAGAATATGAAGAAGACGACTCTGAAGCAATCGCTAATGAAGACTTTAATGCTGAATTTACTAACATTGATGAATTAGGTGATTTCTTCGCAAAGCCTGAAGCTCCTGTAATTACTACAGATATCTATGATGTTGACAATGATCTAGATGAATTTAACAGCGCTGATGACTTAGGAGATTTCTTTGCTTCTACGACATTTGAAGAACCTGAACTGCTTGATAGCATAGATGACGAATCAGCTAGTGAATCAGTCGATTTAACTGGTCAAAACAACCAGTTAAATGATTTGTCTATCGATGAAGCTTCTGAAGAACCTGAAATCACTTCTAACAATATAGTTGATAGTTTTGATCTAGAATTTGCTAACAATGTTGACGCAGGTGATTCCCTTGATTTTACCGAAGAGATTGAAGTTTCGGATGATGTAAATAATGAGTTTGCTGTATTCACTGAACAGGTTGATCACTCTGATGAACTAAATAATTCCTTCATTACTTCCGACGAGCCTGCAATTATTTCTGATGATATTAGCGATTATGTTGATGATTTTAATGATTTTGATCAAGAATTAACTAGCACTGATAATCTAGGCGAGTTCTTCTCAGATTCTAAAGAACTTGAGATTAATGCTAGTGATATTTCTGATAATCGTGAAATTGCTGATGAATTAATTAGCACTGATGATTTAAGTGATTTCTTCGCAGATTCTGAAGAGATGGAAGTTGCCACTATCAATATTCCTGACAGTATTCCTGACAGCAGTGAAATTTTTGACGAATTAACTAATACGGCTGATGATTTAGGTGATTTCTTCGCAGATTCTGACGAGTCTGAAATTATTTCAGGCAATGTCAATAATGAACTAGATGAATATTCTGATGTAAATGATATTGGTGATTTAACTGACTCCTTTAGTGAAGTACAAGAAGAACATCATAGTTTAGTAGAGGATGTTGCAAACGAAGAATTTAGCAGCAATCTGACTGATAACAATGGGGTTGCTGCTATTAATGTGGTTGATCAAGTTGACACTTATGAAGAAGAGACAGAAGACTTCATTGATTTTGATACTCCTCAAGATATCAATTCTGATTTCTTGGCAAGGATAGAGGCAGATGAGAACCTGTCTGATGTGAATTCAATAGGTTCATCAGACGGACTATTTGAACAGATGAGTTCTTCAGACAACTCTGATTTGGCTGATTTATTTGCTAAATCAGAGTTGTCTGAAGAAGATTTATCTCTACTAGAAAATGATCTTAACTTTAATCAAGATAACTTTGATCAGGATAAATCTTTAACTCAAGTTAATAATATCGATGATTTTGGAAGCACATCGGATCAATCCTTTGAGTACGATACTTTACCGACTTTAGGATCGGAATTGACAGATTCTCAAGAAGAGATCATTCTTGACAACAATGACATTACAGCAAACACAACTATTGATAGTTTGGTGGATTTTTTCCAAGGTGATGATGATTCAGAAGCAAGTTTGCTACAGATGCCAGAGGAGTTTGTAAGTGAGAACATAGCAACTGATGAACCTCTGAGTTTTGGAGAACTTAATGAGTTTGAACCCTTCAACGAAGATCGCTCTGAAACTTTGGATTATGCTCCTACTCAAAATTCAGAAATGAATGCCTTACTAGCCGAGCATCAATTACAAACTGAAGAATTAAATGAAATTGATGATAATTTCGACTTTGACGATTTAGAAGCAATGATTAGTAGCTCTGGTAATATGCCAAATGATATTAACGATCAGAGCAATCTGAAATTTGATAACCAAAGTACGGAAACTTCTATCAATGTTCAGTCATCCATGATTTCTGATGACATGGATTTTGATGAATTAGAAGCTCTTTTAGGTGACGCTGGTAACTTTGATGGCTCTGACTCAAACCCTGTAATACCCTCCACTGGCTCAGGAAATACTACTTCTAGCACACCAGCAAGTTCTACTGATGACTTTGATGAGTTAGAGAACATGCTCCAGAGCGCTTTTGCCAAAGATGTCGGACCCATCAAAACTAAAGCTCCTATCCGTCAACCTGTTACTACGCGCAAGCCAAGGTTGACGGACTCGACTATGCGTGTTGATGTAAAGTATCTCGATAGTCTTAATAACCTTGTTGGAGAATTAGTTGTTAACCGTAACCTTTTGGAGCAGGATCAGGAGAGATTACAGCAATTTATTACAAATCTATTGCATCAAGTACAACTATTGAGCGATGTATCGCAAAGGATGCGCGATCAATACGATCGCTCTTTGCTGGAAGCATCTTTAACCGCTGGACGAGGACGTTCGTTCAGTAGTAGTTTTGAGACATCATCATATTCGGGTGATGGATCTAGCTCAAATAGTTCAGTTAGCAATGACTTTGAGGGCATTGAGTTTGATCGCTACAATACTTTCCACGTTTTATCGCAAGAGATCATTGAGTTAATTGTCCGAGTTCGTGAGTCGGCTTCTGATATTGAGTTCGTGGTTGGTGAGACAGATCAGGTAACTCGTCAGTTAGGAACGATTACCACCCAAGTTCAAGACGATTTGAAACAATCGCGCATGGTTCCTTTCGCGCAAATAGCCGATCGCTTGCCTAGAGGTATACGCGATCGCGCTCTCAAAACTGGCAAACAGGCGGAGCTAGAAATTTTTGGGCGTGAGACTCTGATCGACAAGGCGATTCTAGAATCGCTGACCGATCCGTTAACACATCTTGTGAATAATGCGATCGACCATGGCTTAGAAGATCCTGCTACTCGTCAAGCGGCAGGTAAATCGGCAACTGGTAGACTGACTGTCAGAGCTTATCACCAAGGTAACCAAACTGTAATTTCCATCAGTGATGATGGCGCAGGCATTAGTACTGACAAAGTGAAGAAAAGCGCTGTTGCGAAGGGAGTACGATCGCAAGCTGAAGTTGATCGCCTTAATGACACTGAAGTTTATGCTTTGCTATTTGAAGCTGGATTTAGTACTGCGGCTCAAGCCGATGAATTTAAAGGGCGCGGAGTTGGTCTGGATGTGGTCAAAACCTGTCTTGATGATATTCGTGGCGTAATTATTGTGGAATCAGTAGTTGGTAAGGGTACAACCTTTACAATTCGCTTACCGCTTACCCTGAGTATTTCTAAGGCGATGTTCTGTATTAGCGATCGCGCTCGGATTGCATTCCCCGTTGATGGCTTTGAGGACATGGTGGAAGTACCACAGGGTCAGATTATTCTCAACGAGAAAGGGCAACCTTGCTTACCTTGGCGCGATACGATTTTGCCATTCCAACATCTTTCCAATTTGCTTTCCTATAGCCGTCACCTCAGCCGCAGCAGCATTTATGGTAAGCAGGAAAATGATGAACTTTGCATTATTATTCTTCGTAATGACACTAGTTATCTTGCGCTACAGGTCGATCAATTCCTTGGTGAATACGAAATTGTAATCAAGCAACTTGAGGGACCCATTCCCCAACCTGCGGGAATTGCAGGGGCAACTGTGTTAGGGGATGGTCGAGTCATGGCGATCGCTAACGTGTTGGAATTATTTGACATTGCTAGTGGCAGGTTACGTCCTTCAACTTCGGGTGTCACGATCCAGCCAACTGTCGAAGAAGATGTGGCTGTTGATCCGACGGTACTGATTGTTGATGATTCGATTACGGTACGTGAGCTACTATCGTTGACCTTTGCAAAAGTTGGCTATCGTGTGGAACAAGCCAAGGATGGACAGGATGCTTGGGAAAAACTTCGTGCTGGTCTGCCTTGCGACATGATCTTCTGCGATATTGAAATGCCTCGTATGGATGGATTGGATCTACTGTCGAGATTACAAAAGGATTCTCGACTGAAAGAGATTCCTGTGGCTATGTTAACTTCACGCGGAGCCGATCGCCATCGTCAGTCAGCAATTCAACTTGGGGCAAAGGGTTACTTCACTAAACCCTACCTCGAAGAAGAATTACTGAGTGCCTCGAAGCGTCTACTAGCTGGAGAAACTCTACCTATCTAAGCCAAGGGGCGATCACCTATAATACAAATCAAGAAATGGCTGCGCCATTTCTTGATTTAAAAAACCTTGCTGGGTTTGGGTTTCAATCAACGAAAGTGTTGTCACACTTTCGTTGATTGGTATAATACCAACTAGATAGCTAGGATACTTTTGGGGTTAGCTGATGCTACAAATAGATCGTCAATATCTACCCACCAGCGATGAATTACCAGATTCTGACGATACACCTGTGGATAAAGAAGACCAGAATTTTGTACCGAATTTACTATTATTCTTGTTGGAATATATTTGGAAAAATCGTGACGATTGGTACTTTGGTGTGGATATGGGTATCTATCACACTACTGGCGTGAGTCCAAGAGTTCCTGTAATTCCCGATGGATTTTTGAGCTTGGGTGTAGAGCGTCGAAAAAATGGTGGATCTCGCAGCAGTTATGTGATGTGGGAAGAAGAAGATACCGCACCGATCTTGACCTTAGAAGTTGTATCTCATAGCTATGGCGATGAGTATGAAAAGAAATTAGATATTTATCGCAAATTAGGTGTCAAATATTATGTGATTTATAATCCTCAATTCTGGCGGCGAGATGGACATTTGCCTTTAGAGATTTACAAATTAGTTGATGGTAGTTACCAGTTACAGATTGGTGAACCATTATGGATGCCAGAAATTGGACTAGGGATCGGACGCTGTGTATTGCCAAGCGATCGCTTTAGGCGAGAAGTTTTAAGCTGGTTTGATGAACAGGGACAGCGTTATCTTACAGGTGAAGAAAAAGCTGATATTGAGATGCATCGAGCTGATATTGAGCGCCAAAAAGCAAAATCTGAAAAACAACGGGCTGATGCCGCACAGAAACAGGTTGAGTTGTTAATGGAAAAGCTGCGATCGCTTGGTATTGATGAAAATTGATGGCAAATTATTATTGACACTTAGGAATAGGTTTAGAAAAAATGGCAAAGCGCGGCGAGGTACTTGTAGCAATTATTCCAACAAAATCTGACATGAAAATTGCTCGTGAGCAATACTGGTATCGAATTCCTATCGATCAAGTAGAACGCCTTAAACAACGCGATGTGTGGGAACCGAAATGGTTAGCCTTTTATCAACCAAAGGTTTTTGGTGATGAGGCTTTTGCTGTCAATTATTATGCTTCCATAAAGTCTATTCGTCAGGTTTTCAGATACGAGCTTTTCCCTGATGAATCACAAAATCAAAAAAGTCAGAAGCGTTATTACAAAATAGATATACAGTCTATGGAAAAACTACCGCAGCCAATCTATAGCCGTAGGCTCAGACGTATATTGTTCATTTCTACAACTTGAGAAAAGCTTATAAATGCAGTCGAAATTAACGATTTATGGGATGAAAGTCCGTTAGAAGATAAGCTTTGGGCTGAATTAAAGCGTTATTCCATAGAGGCCGAGCGCCAACAGGAAGAGAAAGTTAAGAATAAAACTTATCTCCTGGACTTTGCAATTTACTGTGAAAAAGGAAAAATAGATGCAGAGACAGATGGTGATACTTGGCACTCAGTCAGAGAACGTATAGCGGAAGATAATCTTAGGGATAACGATCTTGAGACTGTTGGTTGGCGAACTATCCGTTTCAATTCTCAACATGTCAAAGAAGAAATGACGGAATATTGCATTCCTACAATTCTAGAAAATATCAAAAATCTAGGTGGATTAAAAGATGATAAAAAAAGAATGCCCCGCAAAATTGGTTTAGATGGTTCGGAACAGTTGAGTCTATTTTAGGTGCATACTTAGGTTAGGATAGGCGATCATTATTCCGCCGATCCTAACCTAGATATCACGATATAATAACAATCAGATAGCAAGACACATTTGGGGTTAGCTGATGCTACAAATAGATCGTCAATATCTACCCACCAGCGACGAATTAACAGATTCTGACGATACAGCTGTGGATAACGAAGACTAGAATTATGCTCCTAAGTCTCAAAATTGAAAATTTTGCCCTGATCGATCGCTTAGAGCTTGAGCTATATGCAGGGCTAAATATTCTCACAGGTGAAACAGGAGCAGGTAAATCAATTGTCCTCGATGCTCTAGATGCTGCTCTTGGAGGCAAAGTATCAGCGAGAATGCTACGAACTGGAGCAGATCGCGCCAATATCGAAGCAACTTTTTCGACTAATGAGGCGATCGCCCAGTGGCTAGAGATTCAAGAAATTGATGCAATTGATGCCGAAACGCTGATTTGTAGCCGTGAAATTACAGCAAAGAGCAATCGCACCCGCATTAATGGCGTGGTTGTAAATAAGCAACAGATTCAAGAATTGCGCGATCGCCTTGTCGAGATTACAGCCCAAGGTCAGACGATTTTACTGAGTCAAGCTGCTCAACAGAGGGAATGGCTAGATAGTTTTGGCGATCAAGCTTTTAATCAGGCTTTGTTATTGCAAAGGCAAAAAGTCGCGAAACTATTTGAAGCAAAGGAGCGATCGCGTAAAGCCCTATTTGATCGTCAGCAAAATGAACGCAATCGGTTGCAGCATTTGGACATGTTGCGTTATCAGCTTAAGGAACTAGAGGCGGCGAATTTAGACGATCCCGATGAATTGGAAAATCTCGAAAGCGATCGCAATCGGCTAGCCCATAGTGTGGAATTACAAAAGCAGGGCTATGCCGTGTATGAAGCGCTCTATCAGAATGACAGTGGTAATGCTTGCGCGGATTTGTTAGGACAAGCAGAATCGATTCTTACGGAAATGGTCACGCTCGATCATGAAGCTGAGGGCATTCTCGAATTAGTTTCTAGCGCCCTTGCTCAAGTCGAAGAAGCAGGGAGACAGATCAACAATTATGCCAATCGTCTGGAATCTGACCCTGAACAATTGGAAGCGATCGAACAACGAATTAATCAAATCAAGCAAATCTGTCGTAAATATGGCACGCTTCCCGAAGCGATCGCCTATACCGAAAAGCTTCAACTTGAACTTGCTGAACTCACCGATCAAAGTATTTCTATTGAAGATCTGGAACGTAAAGCGGCGGCTGATTTGCAATCCTTACTGAAAGCTTGTAAAAAATTGACAGAATTACGTCGGCAAACGGCGATCGCTCTCGAACAAGTGCAAATCGATGCTTTGAAAATGCTAGCGATGGAAAAAGTTCGATTTCAGGTCGGGATTTATCCGAGTGAACCCAACGCATTAGGCGGCGATCGCATAGTCTTTGAGTTCAGCCCCAATCTTGGTGAGCCTCTACAACCTCTTGCAGAAACAGCTTCAGGAGGAGAAATGAGTCGATTTTTATTAGCGCTGAAAACCTGTTTTGTGAAGCAGAAAACCCAAGAATCTCAAACAGCATCTACAGAATTTAATCATGCGAATGTCGGCACAATGGTATTTGATGAAATTGATGCAGGAGTATCAGGTCGCGTCGCCCAAGCGATCGCGACGCAACTCTGGCAACTGAGCCGCAGTTCTCAAGTCCTTTGCGTGACTCACCAGCCATTAATCGCCGCGATCGCTGATCGGCATTTCCATGTCAGCAAACAGGTAATCGGCGATCGGACTCAAGTACAAATTCGTCTATTAGAATTGGAAGAACGGAAACAGGAGCTAGCGCAGATTGCTTCGGGAATGAATGTTGAGGAAGGGAAGGAAGGGAAGGAAGGAAAAAGGAAAAAGGAAAAAGGAAAAAATATTGATAAGGAGGGCGTTAGTAATACGGTGTCTCAGGCGATCGCTTTTGCTGAGTCCTTGCTGGAGCAGGCTGCTGCGATCAAAGCTAAACCCCTTACTCGGTTTGATTTCTAATTCACGAAAGTGTTGGTTCACTTTGGTGAATTTATATTAAATTAAGAAATGGCTATGCCATTTCTTATGCCCTACTGTAGATATAATTAGTACTTATGCAATATCTTCTCTTTAAAATCTCATCCCATCGCTGGCTGAATCAATTAATGATCACTCTCGCGATCGCTATTGGTGTAAATACTGCATTATTGGCTATGCCCCGTGATAGTTTAGCTCCCCTCAGTCAGGCGCTCGCGGCTGAGCCAGTCGAGCTACCTGCTGAAGCCCAGAAATTGTTTGGCACATGGCGACTAACAGAGCCAAACAATGAATCAGAGCCTCTCACTATGGTATTTACGCCTGACGGCAAGCTTTATCTGATTCATCCGACTAGAAAGATCGGAGTTGCATCTGAATATCAAATTAATTCTTTGGATGGACAGACATATCTAGATGTTTTTCAGGGTAGTTTTGGTTCCCGAACAACTTTTTCGTTTAACTCGAAAGGGCAACTAATTATCCAGCAATTAATTGTACCTGCGGCAATGCAGTATGCAAGCTCTTTAGGTAATTTACCTAATATTGTCGGTACTGTGCTGATGCCGAATATGTTTCGACTAACTCGCATTTCTACTGACTCCAAACTTGATGCAAACATCGAATTCCCAAGTTCAGTTTCTCCCGCATCGCTTGCAATGCAAAGGGAAGGCGAGACATATATTGGAGCTATAAATCGAGGTCATCAAGCGTTCTTTTTAGAAAAAGAGTACTTTACTAACAAACTGAAGGATCTAGGTTTAGGAATCGGGTCTGAATCCGAAAACTACAAATATCAAATTGTGGTTTTGGATAACAAAAAAGCCGTGCAAACAACGGCTTTGGCTAAAGTAGATAATTTAAAATCCTATACTGGCTTAGTTTACATCACAAAGTCATCTGAAATGAATGAGGATATTTCTCTCTCCCTCATCTGTGAAAGTCTAAAGCCAACCCGTAGAATGCCTCCCAAATTTAAACTATCTTCTGACCCAACTTGTCCTGAAGGATATATCAATCTTTCACGACAGTAATCAAGTCAGCAATCAAGTCAGCAATCAAGTCATTGCTTAGCAATGACTTGATTATCCATTATTAAAATCTAAGAGCTATTAAGAGAATGCCAAAAAAAGTTTTTATTACAGGTGCGAGTGGTTGTGTTGGACATTATTTGATTGAAGAACTCTTAGCAAAAACTGACTATGAGCTATATCTGCTAGTACGCGATCGCCGCAAATTACAAATCAGCCTCAGCGATCGCCCGAATGTACATGTAATCGAAGATTCAATGCAGAATATCGGTAATCATAAAGACTTGCTGCGGACAATGGAATTTGTGGTGAGTACAGCCGCAGGTTGGGGTGGGGAAGAAGCCTTTATCGTTAATCGCGATAAAACCATTGAACTGTTTTCAATGCTCGATCCACAGGTATGCGAACGGGCGATCTATTTCTCCACCGCTAGCATTCTCGATTCTCATAATCAAATTATTCACGAAGCAGGGGAAATTGGCACAGCTTACATCGCTTCCAAACACTCTTGTCTAGAGACTCTAGAAAATTCAATTATTCGCGATCGCCTAATTACTGTTTTTCCTACTCTTGTTTTTGGTGGTGCTGCGGATAAGCCCTATTCCCATCTTTCCAAGGGACTCAAAGACATTCTCAAATATGTACCCTATGCGAGATTTTTAAAAACAGACGGTAGTTTCCATTTTGTCCATGCGATCGATATCGCTCAAATCGTTACACATTTGCTCACGGCTACCTCAGTACCCACATCCCCCGCCCGTCTGGTTTTAGGAATGCAGCGTTTAACTGTACAGGATTTAATTACACAATTCTGCGAACATTTGAACTTAAAAGTGGGCTGGCAGTTTGAATTAACTCCGTGGCTAGTGGATACGGTGATCAAACTATTCCGCATTGAAGTTGCTGAGTGGGATCGTTTCTGCATTGCCCAGCGTCACTTCACCTATGATGTTGTTTCTCCCGAAACTTTCGGTCTAGTTTCTAAGTATCCCCGTCTAGCAAATTTACTTAAAGAGGTTAAATAACTGATGTTACGTGGAACGCAGATGATGAATCTTCTACTGCTAGCGTGACAGGGCAAGCACGGGGGCATTGCCCCTACCTGTACAATTTTAGAAACTGTAGGGGCTGTGCCCCCGTGCCAGCCCCCAACCTTGATGATCGCAGGAATTCCCCCTACCTGTACAATTTTAGAAACTGTAGGGGCTGTGCCCCCGTGCCAGCCCCCAACCTTGATGATCGCAGGAATTCCTTCCACGTAACACCAGTAAATAAAAAAGCTTCCCAAAAGGAAGCTTTTTTATTTAGCCGAGTCGCTTAGAGCGATTGGCTCGCAAATCTTGCTTTTGTTTTCTGGCTTGGGCGCGGCGATCGCTAGGTGTTGGCAGTCCGACAGGAGGCTCAACAATGTTGACCTCATTAATGAAAACCAATCTGGCATCAACGGGTTGATTGAGCGTGTCGGTAATTTTTACGGCTTCAAAATCAGCATCGATCGCTGCAAATTCTGTCTCATTTAACCAAGCATGATATTTCTTGCGGAATTTGGGTTGTTGCTTCAGTTCCTGTTGCAACTGTTCGAGAGAACCTTCTGTCCATTGGTAGTAGAGATTTTTGCTGCGGATCTGGGTTTTGGATTCGGAAGTCTGTTGAGCGAGGGGATTATTTGCCCAAGGAATGCGGTGATCCCATGTGGCAAGTCCGCCAGCGCGATCGCTTTCGAGCAATCTCCCTAAAATTTGTAGATCAGAATGCTCTGTCACCCTTTCAGGGAAACGACAAAAGCTTTTAGTGAGATCGGTTTGCGAAGCCCGCAGGAGATTCATGATATTGCCTTGGGCATAGCCGATCGCTGTTTGGTGATCGCGCAAAGTCTCAAGTAAGCTATGCAATTCACGTTGTAAAGTATCGACACTGCCATAGTGCGCCAAGAGGCGATTGGTCAGAGGTTGCAAAATATAACGAATCTGAGTTTCGCGAATATAGTCTTCGGCGCGATGTTGAACGAGGGCATAGCTCATCAAGAATTCAGGACTACGCTCGATCGCCGCGTTGTAAGCCATATCGATCAAGCGATCGGTCATATATTCCATTACCACAGGCTGCTGCGTGAAGCTATTGGCATTCTTCTCAATTAGAGATCGCCAGCGTAGAGAAATCACTGATTCCAAAATTTGGGATTTGGAAACCATTGGCACGATGTCTTGACGTAGATTGTCGGTGGTGATGGGTTCGCGCTCGATCGCTAGCCAATACATGACCTGTTGCTCGCGTTCTGAAAGGCGACCATATTGTTGATCGAGGAGATAACGAATATCGCCAAACACATTGGCATCTTGATCGAGAAATTCTTGGATGTCACCATCGAACATGCTGTTAATCGAACGTGATACCACTGTCAGGGCAAGAGGATTTCCACAGTAGAAATCGATCAATTTACGAGTTGCAGGGGCGATCGCCAATTCTGGCTGAAACATTTGCCGCGCTTCTTCCTTTAGCCCTGTTAATTGCAGAGAACGTACCATGAGATCGCTGCTATCGGGAGGCAATACATCATGGGGTTTTTCGCGACTAGTCAAAATCAAGCAACTTTGATGACGTACTTCACCAACTTGACGGAATAATTCGCCATAGCCTTCATAACCTTCACTATATTGTCCTGTGGTTTCGCCACTGCGTAGGATTGATTCCACATTGTCCAACACGATCAAGCAGCGTGATTGCTTCAAGGCAGGAATGAACATACCCAAGAGACTGTTTAAATCTTGGGGCAAAGTAGCGATCGCTTGGTTGGTCAAAAAGCTGACCAATTCGGCAAGCATTGTTTCTACAGTGGGCGCATTGCGTAGGGATTTCCAAGCAATTAATGTAAATTCTGACTGCACCTGTTCAGCAAGCTTTGTGGCAAAAGCGGTTTTACCAATACCACCCATACCGAATACCCCTAAAAGTCGGCAGCGATCGTCAATCACCCAACTTTTGACCCTGCTAAGTTCTTCGGTACGACCATAAAAAATTGAAGTATCAATCGCATTGCCCCAGTCACAGCGCTTGGTATTTAGTTCGGTAGCAATCGACTCAGGATTGTGAGGATTGACGAGACTCAAAGGGTTGTGAGGATTGTGAGCGCTCGTCTGATTTGACTCCTGTTGAGTTGCCTTAACCTGAAAATTCTTGGCTTGAGTCCGCACTACGACTTGAAGATTGTGCTTAGTCACCCGTTCTCCCAAGCCATCGGACAAGATTTTCCACAGACGATAACCCACGTCACGAATATAAGAAGAATCGTATCCGCAAGTCTCCGCAATCTCAGCATAAGTCTTGCCATCCCATGTTTGGCGAAATACTTGCTCCTGAATATTACTCAAGCGCTTGTGCTGTAGGGCTGTATCAACAATTGCGATCGCGTCTTCAATAGTCATCGTAGTCATGGTCGTAACTCCTCTCAATTTAATGTCTCGGTATCGGATTAGTAATGCAAAAGTTGGATTAACTTTAGAATTCAAACTTTAGAATTCAAATAAATGTTTTACATTTGTTTGAATTTGTCTTGCGATCTACTTGTGATCTAAATTTATCTAGCAATTTAATGAGCCACATTTTTATAATGACTAATTACAGCAATTGCAGATAATTAAATCAACATATTCTTGTTTTTTCACGTTAGATAAATAACATATATTTTTGTATTTGCAATGGATTTATCCAGCTTTTTCCTAAATCCTGATTTAGTCTGACATTGGCTTGGATATGCACCAATTTTTTCTTGTCTTTTCTGATATATCTACATAAATAGAGCCTTGTAGGTATTGGCTAATCCATACTCGCAGACAAATTTATCTTAAAATCTTGTTTTTACAAACAAAATATTTAAAGATCTTGTTTTGACTTTTTACAACATACTAGCGACTTGATTGGCGACTTTTAAATGAAAATTATTTTTTCAGGCTAATACAAATACAACTTCTAAACTACTTATTAAGTAGTGAACTATTTTTGTATTAGATAAATACAAAGAATTCAGAATCTTACTAATTAGTATTCTGGGCTTTATTCATGTATTTACTGACAAAAAATACTATTTTTTCTGGTGTGCAAATTGAAATTTGAACTGTATTGTGTTTGTCAACAAGGGCTATTGCAGTTGATTTATACAACTTCAATCAACCTGTGACCGCTAAACTCACTTATCCTCACATAAAGAATATTTAACTCTTGTATCACTGGTAAGTGCATATAGCAATAGGGAAATAATGTTTTCCGACAAAAAACGACTTTTCCTCATATAACCTCACAAACAGAGGCCTTGAAACATGAGCGCACCCCATCATTTGCCCCAACGTCACCTTAGATTAATACCGAGTCACCCAAGCGAAAGATCGCCCCTAAGATCACAGTTTGCGATTCGACCCAGTATTGCCGATCGCTTTTCGCAGCTACTGCATGAAATCGAAGCGTTTTTACTGGCTTGTACCTATGAGGAAATGTGTAGCTTTTGGAATGCGATCGCCAATTTGCGCCAATACTTGCAAAAAAACTCTAATTCATCGGAAATGCCGCAGTTCCTCAATGGTAGAAGGCAACAGCGAGATTTTTGCCGCATTTTAGAGGTGCTAGCAGATTTGCCCTACCCCCAGATGCACCTATCTAAGCATTTGGCTGAAAGAGCCGATCGCTGCACGCATCATGTTTATCCTCACTTAGTAACACAGCGATAAGGGAGGACATATGCAAAGTGATGCTTTCCCCACGCCGCCCATCTATACCCATCATTTTCAGCCTCGGTTGGTGCAGCAGCCTGAAGATGATCTACAGCAAAACTGCGATCGCCCTCTAAATCATTTACTAGATGAGATTGAGCTATTGATGACGGACTGTTCGATTGACGAGTCTCAATCCTTTTGGTCAGCCACCGATCGCATCAAGATCAAGCATCGCGTCATTGAGTCAATGCAGATGATCGAGAGCTTGTTTCTGGACTTAGCTAAAGTCTCAACTCAAGACCCAGAAATAATCTCTGCTGTTTCTGAAAGCCTTCTCTACACAGGCAATTCGCAGGCTACTAATCAAGCTGGGCTTGATATACCGAATTTCCTCAAGCAAAAAGCCTGTTAAATTCTTTAGATATTTAGTTTTTTATCATAGTTAACTCATTTACAACCAAGGTTAAAACCATGAAGTTTTTACTGTCTGTTCTTTCCGTTTCCGCTTTGTTAATGCCATTTATTTCCAGTGCATCAGCCTACTCCCAAGACCCGCGCAGTTGCAATGACCCCAGAACTCAATATCCGTCAAATCCCCCTTGTCAAAAACCACAAAATTTACTTAACGTTTATTAAGTAGCTAGGCATAAGTAAACTAAAAACCTAGAAAGCTGTCCCGCCTGCGTAGCGGGCGGGACAGCTTCTGGTTTTAGGTTGTAATTATGGTGAGCTACTTACAACAAGATCAACTATTAATTTAGATAAAACAGAACAGTTATGAGAAGAAAGCAGTTTCTTCAATTTGGGGCTGGGGCGATCGCATTATTTACGTTGGATCGTCTCGGTCAAAATTCTGTTCAAGCCCAAAATGCTTTAGTAAATACCCAAGCATCTAGTCGCGAAAAATTATGTTCCCGTGTCCTCACGGGTAGCATGGATCGGATCATGGGCGATGGTAGTACCTCCGAAGTTCAACTTTTACGACTTCTAAGGCTCAATAAAGCGCCTTTAAATCTCTATGGTGACTTACCCGCAATCTATCGTGAAGAAGCCGCGATCGAGGGCGTTAACTATGACATCGCATTTTGTCAGATGTGTTTAGAAACTGGGTTCCTCCAATTTGGTGGGGATGTTAAACCTGAACAAAATAATTTTGCTGGTATAGGGGCGATCGGTAATGGCGTTAGAGGTGATAGCTTTAGCGATCGGCGCATCGGGGTCAGGGCGCAGATCCAACATCTCAAAGCCTATGCCACCACCAAACCCTTGGTACAGCCGCTAGTTGATCCAAGGTTTAGTCTTGTCAAACGTGGTACTGCGCCATTGCTAAGTCAGCTTTCAGGACGTTGGGCGGAAGATACCAATTACGATAAAAAAATTATGGCTATTCTTCGTCGTCTCTATGATTTGTCTGGATTCTTCACATAAAAAAACGTGAGTTCGATATAGCCATTTGCGGCGTGCGAAGCACGCCGCAAATGGCGAAAAATGGTAAGAATCGCTTAGCAATTCTTACCATTTTTCGCTTTCGTCGAACTGACGTTAAAAAAGGTCAGCGCTAGCGCTGACCTTTTTTATTGGATATTACAGCGCAAAGCACTGTAATATCGAAAGCAAAAGCAAGGCACAGATATCTCAGTATGTAGCGGTGGACAACTGCGCCTTACGACCTGCTTCATTTTCATGGGGGAGCATGAATAATGAAGCATTTTTAAAATATGCAAAGAAAAGGCGATCGCTCAATTCGATCTTCAAATATTTGATTGTGCAATCTGATGCGCCTATTCCCTGACATACGAAATTTTTAGACAAAACATGAGCTTAAGAATATAGTCGCTAAAGACTACTTCCAAGCAGGTACTTGTTAAATTGGTTAAATTTTTTACCTATTCCCATAGTCACAATAGCATAGAGCGCTTTGCTATGAGTGAAAATCCAGAAAAATTTTGAAAAGTGCTATAAAGCTGTGACAGACAAAATTTTTTGGTTGGGTTTTGAGCGCAAAGCGCTGTAATACCCAAAAAACAAGTAGCGCCGCCACTCATCTTTTGGGTTTTGATTTGTCCTATCTATTGCATTGCTATAGCTACTTACTAGCTAGGATACTTCTCAAACTAGCTCTAAGCTAATCGCTTACAACGATAGCCATTTTGAAAGTTTAGGTTGGCAATACAAGGACTGATTCTTACAGTATGTAAGCGATTCTCTGTTGTAAGCAATCACAGATTCGGGATTGATCGGAGCTATGTACTTCAAATTTGCTTTGACGTAGCATTCTCCTAATTGCTCAAAACTTGCAGGTTTGACTGGATAGGCTAATTCATTCTGGGACCCTTGAACACGCAGCCAAGGAGAACCTTCGCTATCTAAAACGATCGCATCAGTGGCAGCATCAGGAGGCTCTGGGCGACCTAAATTTACAGGTTCCTTAAAAACCGCAGTAATGATCGCTCCTCTGAGGATTTGCGACCTAATCTGTCCATTCGGTGTATAGCGACAATTTAAGGCATAGTCTTCTGCACCAGATCCTGCTGACTGCACGACTAACCATTTATTAATCGTATAGAAACCTCGATTACCACGTTGAAAAGCCGTGCTAAAGTCGCCATTGGGCTTAGGGCTAGGGACTTCGGCAACTTGAGCGATCGCAGGATGAGCCAAAAATATAGAGCTAAGAGAGCTACCAATCATCGACAAGAGAAAGAGTTTACACGAATTTAATCTCATGTTTTTATCCTGTTTAGCGTTTACACCAGTTCATAAAAGTGTGAAGACACTTTTATGAACTAAAAAACAAACTTTCTTCCCAAGAATTAGCGGCGCGAAGCGCCGCTAATTCTTGGGTTTTGTAGTCATATTATGTTTTGAACTAAGACGAGCATCGATAGAGCGTAGCCATACGCTCTAAGTTTTTGTTGGAATCGCGTAGTAAAAATGGCAGATGACCAACGGGCGGAGACTTGAAATTAGGTTGACGACCTTCGATATATTCCCAACGCGCAGTTTGGCGATCGTAGGCTGTATCGATCGCAAGTTCACCCGTCGGACTCAGCCAACCAATATTTTCGTATGTTTTACGAATATCTTTAGCAAAATCTTCGTAAATCTTTTTCTGAGCCGTTAATCCCTGTTTGCCATTACTTGCCTGTGTCCATAGTTGATCGACTAAAACCAAATCCGCGCAACTAATCCGATTAAATTCATCGGGGTGAAATGTCCCATCACGATCAGATTGACTGCCAGCAGCCTTAAGAAGCAATAGATAGGTTTCGAGATCGGCAGCTTTCCAGTTTTTTGCTTGGAGATAGCTGCTTAGTTGAGCATAGCTAATTTTGCGATCGGGCATAGGTATGGGTGAAGGCGGAACTACAACAGATGGTGAGGGAGCGATCGTCGGTGCAGAGGTAGGTGTGGAGATAGAAAGACTAGGGGTGTTACTCGGCAGGATATTGCTTTTAAAAGGATTCCATCCTGTAATTAACAAATAAGTCCCGCCAGCTAATGCTAATAAAGCGATCGCTGATGGTAATAACCAAGTATTTGGCTTAACCTCATCCCTATCATCAGTAATTCTGGGAGAAGCAGTACTTAATTTTGGCAGTCTCGCCATATCCCTTAAGACTTCATCAACTGTCTGATAGCGATCGCGAGGATTGCATCGGGTCATCCGATCTAAAACTGCGGCAAATTCACGACTGACTTTGGCATAGCTCCGCCAGTTAATCTCATAATCGCGATCTCTTGGAAATTGACTAGGATGTTTACCTGTGAGAGCTTGTAGAGCCACCATTCCCAAAGAATAGATATCACTACAGGATACCGATTGACCCCGCTCTTGTTCGTAGGACATATATCCAGGTGTGCCAATGGGTAAGGTTACCCTTGCTTTGTGGTGGGCGCTAGCAACTTCCATTTGTACTTGTTTGACAGTACCAAAATCAATCAACACTAGCTTGCCATCACTGTGCCGACGGATTAAGTTGCTAGGTTTAATATCTCGATGAATGACATTGTATTTATGGACAAATTGCAATATTTCTAAAACTTCTTTAACAATTTGGGCAACCCGCGCCTCAGCCATTTGACTACCTGGGGACATTTCCTTACTGAGTGGATGTCCTGCAATAAATTCTTGAACGAGATAGAATTCTTTATTCTCTTGGAAATATGCGTAAAGTTGGGGAATGAGATCATGCTTTCCCAATTCTTGTAATGTTTCAGCTTCAGCTTTAAATAGTTCTAGCGCCTTTTGAGTAAAAACAGGATCGTCAATGGTGGGATTAAGGTGTTTGACGACGCATTGGGGATTTTTGGGCAAGCGCGTATCTTCCGCAAGGTAAGTTTGCGAGAAACCTCCTTCAGCGAGTTCTTTGACAATGCGATAGCGGCGATCAAGTAGCTTGCCTAACATATTGGCATTATAACTGATGTTACGTAGAACTCAGATGATGAACCTCTTGCTGCTAGCATAACAGGGCAACCACGGGGGGATTGCCCCTACCTGTAAATTTTAGATCTCGTAGGGGCTGCGCCACAGGGCAAGCCCTAGACTTATGCCATCGCAAAAATTCCTTTCACGTAACACCAGTTATAAGTTAGAGGGTCTTTAAAACACGTTCACTATTTTAACGTCAGTTCGCCGAAAGCGAAAAATGGGAAGAATCGCTTAGCGATTCTTCCCATTTTTCGCCATTTGCGACGTGCGAAACACGATTTAAACCCAAGAGAGAATAGGCAGCGCGAAGTGCTGCCATTCTCTCTTGGGTTTTAGAGTCTTAAGATTTTGCGAAAGCTTCTAGTGATAGATTTAGTTCATGGTAACCAAACTAAGAAGCCAAGTTCTTGGCTAAAAGCTCAAGTCCTGCTGAAGCAGACTCAAGGATATTTTTTAAGCTTTATAAATAACCCATTACAAAGGGTTTGAGTTTTTAGCTATGCCAACAATTCCAGACTATCAGCGTGTAGTCTTCACTACAGGAGTAGACGAGCATGGCATCACTTCATCAACCGCTATGGGCTTTGTCCTTTGAAGAGGTATACCAATCTTTAGGTACTACTGCCAATGGACTATCCCAAAACGAAGCCCAACAGAGACTAGAAAAATTTGGTGCAAACGAATTACCTGAACCTGCCCATCGTCCATTGTGGCTAAGGTTTGCTGATCAATTAACGCATTTTATGGCGCTGTTGCTATGGGTAGCAGGAATTCTTGCTTTTATTTCGCGTACCCCTGAATTGGGCTGGGCAGTCTGGGCGGTAATTTGGATTAACGCGATATTCAGCTTTTGGCAAGAGTTTCAAGCAGAGAAAGCACTATCAGCATTGAAGAAAGTCTTGCCGATGCAGGTGAAAGTTTATCGAGATGGAGAATTAAAGCAAATTCCTGCAAGAGAACTGGTGCGCGGCGATGTCATGCAATTGGAAGAAGGCGATCGCATTTCCGCAGATGCCAGATTAATCTCTGCCGAAAGTTTATATCTGGATGTCTCCGTGATGACAGGCGAATCCTTGCCTGTGGCTCGAAGTCCTTATCCTGTGAGACTGCGTGAAGCCGTTTCCATTCGTGGCGGTAAAACCATGCTGCGTCAAGGCGAACAACCCATGCAAGAAAAGGTAAATCCATCGGAAATCGCCAATCTTGTTTTAGCAGGTTCGACCATAGCCGCAGGTCGGGCTGTGGCAGTAGTCTATGCGACGGGTTCCGAAACTGAGTTTGGACAGGTGGCGCATTTAACTACGGTCGTAAAGCGCGAACCCAGTACGCTAGAAATCCAAGTGGCAAGGATTGTAAGGCTGATTACGGCGATCGCCCTCGGTATGGGAGCAACTGTATTTGCGCTTAGCTACTTGTTGATTGGGATGAATGTGACTGAGAGCTTTATTTTTGCGATCGGGATTATCGTCGCTAATGTCCCTGAAGGTTTATTGCCGACGGTAACCCTTGCTTTAGCCCTTGGCGTAAAGAGAATGGCGCGACGTAATGCGCTTGTGCGGCGGCTTTCGGCTGTTGAGACTCTGAGTGCGACTACGGTAATTTGCACTGATAAGACTGGCACATTAACTAAAAATGAAATGACCGTGCGCTACCTCTGGCTACCTACAGAACCAACGCAAGCTGACAATCCAAATCCCAAGCCTGATGATGCTAATGATGTACTGACTAACAGGCTAATTGAAGTTACAGGTGCTGGTTACGATCCTAGCAATGGCAAGGTAAATATTCCTCCTGATTCAGAAACTGCTTGGAAAGCCAAGGTTTTACTAATTGGTTCGGCGCTTTGCTCTAATGCCCGTCTGGTTCATCTCAATGCGCCGAGTCGTTGGCAAGAAATTGGTGATCCCACCGAGGCGGCTCTCTTAGTCGCGGCAGGAAAAGCAGAACTAAATTTAGAAGAGTTACAAAAGCAATATCCCCGCTTGCGAGAACTTCCCTTTGATTCGCGTCGCTTAATGATGACCGTGGTTTTGCATTGGCAAGATTCAGAACTATGGTCAAGTCCATCTCCTAATCTTGCTTTCACCAAAGGCGCACCCTTAGAAGTTCTCAAACATTGTCATTGGATTTTACGCGATGGCAAATCTCAGGAGTTGACCCATGACTATTGGGATGAAGTTGTCCGAGCCAATGATGACTTAGCAAGACAAGGATTTCGGGTGTTAGGTTTAGCGGCACGTCAGGGAGGACAGGAACTGCTCGATCTCAAGGCTCAGGATTTAGAGCAAGATCTGGTCTTCATCGGATTAGTTGCCATGTTCGATCCACCGCGTGACGAAGTACCGAAGGCGATCGCCCAATGTCATCAAGCGGGGATCAAAGTCACAATGGTGACGGGTGATTATGGACTGACCGCCGAAGCGATCGCTCGTCAGATCGGACTAGTCAGCGAAAAAGTGCGGGTGGTAACGGGTGAAGGTATGGGACATCTCTCGGACGCACAACTAAAACAGGTGGTGAAATATCGCTTTGGTTTGGTATTTGCGCGGATGTCGCCTGAGCATAAATTGCGATTGGTACAAGCGTACAAAGATATTGGTGAAATCGTGGCGGTGACAGGGGATGGGGTGAATGATGCTCCCGCCTTACGAGCCGCAAATATTGGCATTGCGATGGGACAAAATGGTACGGATGTGGCGCGGGAAGCGGCGGATATTGTATTAACCGATGATAACTTTGCGACGATTGTGGTGGCGATCGAGCAGGGTCGGGCAATTTATCAGAATATTCGCAAGTTCATGACCTATATACTTGCCTCAAATGTGCCACAAATCGTGCCATTTCTAGGAATGGTTGCCTTTAAGATTCCGCCTGCGCTGACGATTTTACAAATTCTGGCGGTGGATTTAGGTACGGACATGGTTCCTGCCCTCGCGTTGGGAGCAGAAACGCCCGAAGCAGGAATTATGGATCGTCCACCCCGTCCTAAACAGGAATTTCTGCTCAATGTTCCCTTACTAATTCGCGCCTATCTATTTCTAGGAGTAATTGAGGCAGTTCTCTCAATGTTGGGATTCTTTATTGTCTGGTGGAGCTATGGCTACTCGCTAGCAGATTTGCAACAAGTGACTCCGATGATTCTCAATCATACTGCCGATCCCACGGTGACAGGTATCTATCGCCAAGCGACAACTATGACCTTAGCGGCGATCGTCGCTTGTCAAGTGGGCAATTTATTCGCCTGTCGTTCGTCTTGGGGTTCCGTATTCCGTCAGTCCTTGTCAAGTAATAGTTTGATCTGGTTAGGACTCACTGTTGAATGTATGGCTCTCTTCGCTTTTATCGACTTCCCTCCCTTTAGACAAGTATTCGGAACTGCCTCATTAACTAATTGGCATTGGTTAATTTTGTTAGCCTGTCCACCAATCTTGATTGGGTTAGAAGAGCTTCGCAAGTTGTTCCTACGTTCTAGAAGGCGGAAACATTTGCGATCGCTATGATTTGTAAAGAGTGCGATCGCCTTAATCTAATTGACAAGTTGATCGCCACAGACATTACTTTTGACCACAAATTTTGAGGATTTCTACCTTTTAGAATAAGATTTCGGTTTATAGTTATTTTTAGTATTTATTCTTGGAGCTTTTGCGGTGAGCGAGTCCTTAGTTGAAGTTACTTTTGCGCTAGATGATCCCAGTTTAGATGACCACGAACGCCAAGAGTTTACTAAGAAATTATTGAAACAACTCCGAGAACAGGGTGATGCAGAGAGCCTAGAACGCACTGATGATCTTGGCTCTGAAGTTGGTAGTAAAGGCGGTATTGATAAACTGGTTGGAGCATTGACGGCTGAGGTTAAGTTCGACAAAGTAATCAGCTTTTTTGGTTTT
Source organism: Pseudanabaena sp. CCNP1317 (assembly GCF_034931345.1). Lineage (NCBI taxonomy): Bacteria > Bacillati > Cyanobacteriota > Cyanophyceae > Pseudanabaenales > Pseudanabaenaceae > Pseudanabaena > Pseudanabaena sp. CCNP1317. The sequence continues at coordinate 60,488 of NZ_JAYGIF010000057.1, forward strand.
GTTGGTGAGAAATTTGCGGAAAAGCCGATTGAGGTGCATGTGAAAATTGGCGATCGCGAAGTGACGATTAAAGGCACTGGCGAAAAGGCGATCGCTCAAGCAAAACAGGCGGCTATTGATATACAATCGGCTCTGCGTGGGGATGTTGCTAATGGCTAAGAAGGCTCTACTGATAGGCGTAAGTCAGTATGAGGCGGGTTTGCCACCCCTTGCGGCTGCACCAAAGGATGTAGCGGCGATGTTGCGCGTGCTGCAAAGTCCTGAGCTTGGGGCTTTTGATGAGGTCAAGACGCTAATCGATCCTGATTTGGAGGCAATGCAAACGGCGATTGATCGCTTATTTCAAAGTTGTCAAAAAGGTGATTTGGGGTTGCTCTATTTTTCGGGGCATGGGATTACGGATGATAGCGATCGCCTATATTTGGCAACACGCCGCACGGGTAAGGACACGTTTCGCTCTACGGCGGTATCGGCGAGTTTTATTCAGGGGATCATGCGCGATCGCGGCTATCAACGTCAGCATGTTTTGATTTTGGACTGTTGCTATAGTGGGGCGTTTGCGGAGGGTTGGCTGGCGAAGAGTGCGGATATTAATTTGAAGCCACAACTTGAGGTGGAGGGGAGTGTGGTGTTGACTTCTTCGACTTCGACGCAAAAATCCTATGAGGATAAGGAGGGGGAACTGTCGCTCTATACGAACTACATCGTGCAGGGGATTGAGTCGGGGGCGGCGGAGTCTGATGGTGATGGGATGATCTCGGCGGATGAGTTACATGAGTATGCTAAGCGGCATGTGCAGTCGGCTAAGCCTGCGATGAAGCCTGAGATTTATGGGATTAGGCAGGGAATTAAGATTCGTCTTGCTAGGGCAAGGGTTGATGCGAAGTTGGAGTATCGCCGTTTGGTGGAGAGATATGCTGAGAATGGCGAGATCTCTTTTGTGGGTCAGGATATTTTGGAGGTGCAGCGCGAGAGGTGGGGTTTGTCAGATGAGGTGGCTATTGCGATCGAGAATGAGGTCTTAGAGCCAGATCGTAAGCGACTAAAAAATCTTGCTCGCTATCAAAAAAGTCTTGAAAGAGTAGTTAAGCAAGGCTTGCCACTGTCTAACAAAATACTTGGACAGCTTAAAGATTTGCAAGATATCTTGGGCTTGAGAGATGAAGACGTTATTTCTATTCACCAACGATTTATCACTGTTGCTGTAGAACCATCTCCGCAAACGCCAGCAGTTGCTAAGTCATTTGTAGTTAAAGACGAACCTGTAATAGTTACCCCAAAACAGCCAGATCCTATCCTTAAGTTTGAAATTGGCAATGGCATCAATCTAGAGATGGTCTATATCCCTAGCGGCAAGTTTATGATGGGTTCGCCGCCTGAAGAAAATGGCTATGAAGATGAGCGTCCGCAGATTAAGGATGTGAATGTTGCGGCTTTTTATATGGGGAAGTACGAAGTCACACAAGCCCAGTGGCAAGCAATTATGGGGAATAATCCTGCTAAATTCAAAAACAACTTACAAAATCCTGTGGAATCAGTTTCTTGGGATGATGCCCAAGAGTTTTGTAAGAAGCTATCACAGAAGACGGAACGAGAGTTTAGATTGCCTAGCGAGGCAGAATGGGAATATGCCTGTCGCGCAGGAACAACTACTCGATATTATTTTGGAGAGGACGAAAAAGAACTAGGAGGATATGGGTGGTTTGGTAACAACAGTGGGAAGCAGCCTTTAGACACAGATCGCATATGGCAGGAAGTCCAACAGGACGCGACAAAATATCTAGAAGTACTAAGTAAGAATGAATGCCAAACTCATCCAGTTGGGCAGAAAAAGCCAAACGCTTGGGGGTTATATGATATGCACGGCAATGTCTGGGAATGGTGTCAGGACAGTTACGAAAAATATGGCGGTGAAAGCGACCTGATTCGGAAAACTGGTAAAGCTATCGTAAAAGAGAATGATAATCGTTCTCGCCTGCTTCGCGGTGGTTCGTGGAACACCTCTGCTCAGGGTTGTCGGTCTGCGTATCGCTACTACTTCTATGCGCGTGTTCAGCGCAGCAACGTCGGTTTTCGGGTTGTGTGCGTTTTGCGGTGAGGACTCCCTTCTCTGTTCTTTTGCCTCAGCCCTTTGCACTTCTTCTCTTTCTTAGCCCTTCTTTATCCCCCCATTCGCCTGTCAAGGAAAAAGGAAAAAGGAAAAAGGAAAAATTTTATTTGTATATCTTTTTCCATTTTAAATTTTCCTTTTTCCTTGAGAGCGTGTTTGAGAAGTTAATGCATATAAGTTTTTCGGCTTAAGCCAATTTTTCTGCCCCCTAAATCCCCCAATTCTGGGGGACTTTAATCTGGTTCCCCCCAGAATTGGGGGGCTAGGGGGGCTAAAGCAAAACTTCTCAAACACGCGCTGAAACGCATTCCCAAATCGAGAGGATCTGAGAATTCATAAATTCCTGCAAGAATGCTGTATTTCTTCCACATTTAGTGTTTGTGACAAAATAGGCGATCGCTGTTTAATTTGAGGTGAGTTGCGATCGTTGTTTGTAGAAGGGGCAATCGCTGTTTTGTGTGTTAGTGGGCGATTTTTTGACTTGATAAAATATCGCACTATAATCTAACTAATATTTCTCCTGTATTTCTATGACATTAACAGAGATCTTGCCATCACTACAAAAGCTATCCCATTTTGAAAAAGTTAAAGCCATCCAGTTTTTAGCCACAGAACTAACTAAAGACGAACACCCCTCAGATCTTCTCGAAGATGGAAAAACCTATGAAATTTGGTCGCCATACGATGCTTTTTCCGCAGAAAAAGTTTTAACTGATATGTTGCAACAACATTTGCTACAAAAAGAAGCAAAATAAAATGACATTGAAAAAACGCTTTAACTTTGTCGAAAAGTCCAACTCTGCGGGAGAAACTAGCCTTGTCCCCTATCTTCCCTTGACCTTATCATTCCAAAATACTTCCATTTCAACATCAGGCTTATTAGATACAGGAGCGAGTGTCAATGTTCTTCATTAGTTTTTGCTTGGACAAAAGCCGAGAATATACCTTTACTTTTAGGAAGAATTAACTTTTTTCAAGAATTTGATGTATGTTTCTATGGCTCTCAATTAGCTTTTGAAATAGCTCCTAAAGCTAAAAGTGTTTAGGGATAGAATTTTTAAAGCATTGGTCTGTGGTTGAGTCGCTGTTTGATTTGAGATGAGTTGAGATCGTTGGTTTGTGGAATTAGTGGGCGATCTCTTTGAACATTTAGCGTGTCTGATGGAAATAGGCGATCGTTGTTTGATTTGAGATGAGTTGCGATCGCCGTTACTGCGACTCAAAGCAAAAATGATAAGATATCAAAGTATAAACCTCAAGATACAAGCGACTTATACAGAGAAATTAGGAGTTAACTTATGCGGACAATCACCCTACAAATTGATGATAGCGTTAGCGACAAATTCCTATGGTTACTCGATCGCTTCTCTAGAGACGAAATTAAAATTTTAGACCAATCCGATTACATCAGTGATGATGAATATCTTAGAGGAATTGAAGGAATGGTTCAAAGTATCAATTCAGCCCGTACTGAACCCATTGAACAAGGCATAACTCTAGATAAGCTGGATTGGTAATGTACAAAATAATTTTCATGACGCAAGCTCAAAAGGATGCCAAAAAGCTTGCTTCCAGTGGATTGAAACCCAAAGTTCTGCAACTCATCAAAATAATTGAAGAAGACCCATTACAATATCCACCAGATTATGAATTTTTAAAAGGAGACATGAAAGGGCTAATCAGTCGCCGCATCAACAAACAGCATAGGATAGTTTACGAAATCTTTGAATCAGAAAAATTGATCAAAATCTATCGGATGTGGAGTCATTACGAATAAATATTGTGAACATTTAGCGTGTCTGAGAAAATAGGCGATCGCTTTTTGATTTGAGATGAGTTTTGATCGCTGGTTTGTGGAATTAGGGGGCGATCATTGGTTGATGGCGTGAAGTGGCGATCGCTTTTATAAAACAATCAAACATGGCAAAATAAAAACGATTGTTACAGTCATAGCTAAATATGCTAATTCCCTATGCCAACAACGCCATTGTTGATATTCGTAAATTACGGGATTACTGTCTTAATCTAGAACATGATGACGGTTAACATAAAGCCAGACTTTTTTCCTCAATCCTTGGCATGAAAGCAGAAAATGCTGAAGAATTAAGGCTGATTCTGCTAGATATTATCAAAACCCATGAAGCTAAATTAGGCAGATCTGATAGATTTGGGCAACGATATACTGTGGATTTTGAGATTACATGGCAAAATAGAAATGCAACCCTGTGGAGTGGATAGATTATTGAACATAGTTCAAATGTTCCAAAACTAACGACTTGCTACCCTTTATAGTCATTGGAGATGATAAATATGTTAACAAGTTCAGTAAAACTTCTAGATGTCGTAGCTCTAACCATCGATCTTCCCCAAGATAATTTATGGCGCGGACAGGTAGGTACAGTTGTTGAGATACTTGCCAATGGTCAAGCCTTTGAAGTCGAATTTAGCGATCGCAATGGTCGCACATACGAATCTCTAGGATTAACTCCAGAAGAATTTATGATCCTCCGTTTCGAGCCAGCATTACCTAATCCAAAACCTCAATTAGTTACAGCATGATCTGAGTTTAAATGTTTTTTCATAGCCGAGGCGATCACAGTTTGATGTGAGATGAGTTGCGATCGTTTTTTTGAGATGAAATTTGGAGCGATCACTTTGAACATTTAGTGTGTCTGATAGAAATAGGCGATCATTACAAAACAAATATTAAAAATATTCCATGTATAGAATATAATGAAGCTATGAAATGAAATATCATATTCGACCCAGACTTTAAAATCTGGTTTTACCAACAAGAACAAGGGCTTCAAGACGAAACATTTGCGGTGCTAAGTGTATTGGGAGAATTTTGACCAAAACTTGGTAGACCGCGAGTTGATACCCTTGAAGGATCTTCATTTCAGAATATGAAAGAACTTCGTATTCAATATCAAGGAGAGCCTTGACGTATTTTATTTGCCTTCGATCCTAAACGCCAAGCCGTGTTGCTGGTTGGTGGCAACAAAACAGGAAACAAACGCTGGTACAAGGAAAATATTCCGATCGCAGATAAACGGTACAGAAAATATCTGGAAATACTGAAGGAAGAAAACAAATGACCCAATATACAACCCTATCCGAAGAATTAAACAAACTTCCAAGAGAGCGTCAAGAACTTATTGAAGCAAGAGCCTCTCAAATTCATCTTGAAGAAATCACGCTTAGACATCTGCGTGAAAAGCTTGGTTTATCTCAATCAGAACTAGCCGAACGTCTTGAAGTACAACAACCAGCCATATCTAAGCTCGAACGCAGACAAAATCTAGAACTCAATACACTTCGAGCAGTAGTAAACGCTTTAGGTGGAACCATCGAAATTATCGTTAGAGTACCTAACAAAGAACCGATTCTCCTCAGTGATTATCAAGAATCGTGAAATCTGTTGCTTTTGAGAAATGTCTCAGTGATTGCAGCGATCGCTGTTTGATTTGAGATGAGGTGCGATCGTTGATTTGTGGAATGAGGGGGCGATCGCGTTTTTATTTTTTATTTGTTAAACTGCCCAATTTTCTACTTGTAGATTTGGCACTTTACCAAAATCCTTTTGATTGCGAGTTACGACTAAGCAAAGAAGACTATAAACTAGCCTTTGGGCGTGCTTAACGATGGTTTCCATATCGTTATTTAAATTAGTACTACGCCCTTTTTTTCACATCTCTCGTCTTTTCGCAACCCCTTTTTAGAATGGTGCAAGATCTCAGTTAAGTCAAAACACCATGTTTTATCCTCGACTTAGTGGCGATCGCTATATCAATCCACTTACAGACTTTGGCTTCAAGCGACTATTTTGAACAGAGCCAAATAAAAAACTATTGATTGACTTCCTTAATGTAATATTGCCACCCCAACATCGAGTCAAAGATCTCACCTACCGCAGCACCGAAAATCTTGGCAATAGCCCAAGCGATCGTAAAGCCATCTTCGATCTTTACTGCCAAAGCGAAAGAGGCGAAAAATTTATTGTCGAAATGCAGAAAGCCAAACATAACTAATTTAAAGATCGCAGCATTTATTACGCCTCTTTTCCCATCCAAGAACAAGCAGAAAAAGGAGATTGGAACTACAAGCTTATGCCTGTTTATACCATCGGCATTTTAGATTTTGTTTTTGATGAGGATAAAAATGATGATACTTTCGTACATATCGTTGAATTAAAAGATCAAGATTGTAGGGTTTTTTATGAAAAGCTGAAATTTATTTATGTGGAATTACCAAAGTTCAAGAAAACGATCAATCAATTAAATGACCATTTTGATAAGTGGCTATTTTTGCTCAAACATCTCCCTGACTTAGAAGAACCACCTTTGCCTTTGCAAGAAAATATATTTATTCAATTGTTTGAAGTCGCACAGATAACGAACTTTTCTCAAGAGGAAAGAGATACTTATGAAAACAGCTTGAAGTACTATCGAGACATGAAAGGTGTGATAGAAACCACAAGAGAAGAAGGTATGCGATCGCTTTTGCTAAAACAGCTTTCTCGCAAACTAGGAACCATACCCGATGAAATTAAAGTTCTGTTAACTCAGCTAGATCAAGAAAAATTAGATGCCTTGAGTGAGGTCTTGTTTGATTTAACGTCAGTTCGATGAAAGCGAAATCAGTTATTTAATGAGAATTGATGGAGCTAATTTTAGTTTTTTAAGTTTTGAATCCTTTACAAGTTATGATAGTAAATGGTCAAAATTACAATTTTCACTTTTTTATCTAAAGTTTCGCCAATAACATCATGATGCGTAGCAACTATTGCGGTCACCTCAATGCCGAACATATCGGACAAACAGTTAGCTTGTGCGGTTGGATCGATCGCAGACGGGATCATGGTGGTGTGATCTTTTTAGATTTGCGCGATCGCACAGGAATCCTCCAAATCGTCAGCGACCCTCAGCGTACTCCCGCCTCCTATAACCTCGCAGGTGAGATGCGAAATGAATATGTGGTCAGGATTATCGGTAAAGTTTCTAAGCGTCCTGACGAATCGCTTAATCCAAAACTAGCCACAGGTGAAGTCGAAATCTATGCTGAATCCATTGAATTATTGAACGCTGTCAGCAAGCCCCTGCCGTTCTTGATTTCGGAAGCTGACACGATTAAAGAAGAATTGCGCCTGAAATATCGTTATCTCGATATGCGGGGCGATCGCTTAGCCAATAATCTCAAGTTGCGCTTTGAAGTTGTCAAATCGATCAGGCGCTTCCTTGAAGATGAATATGGCTTTATGGAAGTGGAAACTCCCATTCTTTGTCGTTCCACTCCTGAAGGAGCGCGGGATTATCTTGTGCCGAGCCGAGTCAATGCTGGACAATGGTATGCTTTGCCGCAATCGCCTCAACTATTTAAGCAATTGCTGATGGTGGGCGGATGCGATCGCTATTATCAAATTGCCCGATGTTTCCGTGATGAAGATCTTCGCGCCGATCGCCAACCTGAATTTACGCAACTGGACATGGAAATGAGTTTCATGTCTCAGGAAGAAATCATTGAGTTAAATGAGAATCTGATTCGCTACATTTTTAAAACCGTTAAAGGTGTAGAACTTGGCGATTTTCCACGTCTTACCTATGCCGATTCAATGGATCGCTATGGATGCGATCGCCCTGACACGCGTTTTGGCATGGAATTAGTCAATGTCACTGATTTGTTTGCCAATTCTGGCTTTAAAGTATTTGCCAACACCGTCGCCAATGGTGGCATTATCAAAGTCTTACCTGTCATTGGTGGCGATGAAGCTATTTCTAACACCCGCATCAAGCCAGGTGGAGATTTATCTAACCTTGTTGCTCAGTACGGTGCGAAGGGATTAGCCTTTATCCGTGTGAGAGAAGGTGGCGTAATCGATACCATCGGCGCTCTCAAGGATAGCATCACTGAAGAAGTTAAAAAGGAACTGCTAGAGTGTACAGGCGCAACCGCAGGCACGATCCTATTATTTGGTGCTGGTGAAAAGGCGATCGTTAATGAATCTCTCTACCGTTTGCGTTTAGCCCTCGGTCATGAGTTAGGACTGATCGATCATGACAAGCTCAATTTTGTCTGGATCACTGACTTCCCGATGTTTGAGTGGAATGCTGATGAGAAAAGATTAGAAGCTCTGCACCATCCCTTTACCTCGCCTCGTGCTGAAGATATTGCCGATGGTCAACCCATTGATGTGAATACGATCGCCCAAGCCTATGACCTTGTACTCAATGGGACAGAAATTGGTGGTGGTAGTATTCGGATTCACAAGCGCGAAGTTCAAGAGAAAGTATTTGCGGCGATCGGGCTAAGCGATGAGCAGGCAAAGGAGAAGTTTGGATTCCTTATGGAAGCCTTTGAATATGGCACTCCTCCCCACGGTGGTTTAGCCTTTGGGCTGGATCGATTAGTGATGCTAATCGCTGGTGCAGACTCGATTCGTGATGTAATTGCCTTCCCGAAAACACAGCAAGCACGCGATCTGTTGACTGATGCTCCATCAACTGTGGATGATTCGCAGTTAAAAGAGCTACATGTTAAGCTGTCACTACCGCCTGCTAAAAATTAAAGTGTTTTACAGCGCTTTGCGCTCGAATCCCAACAAAAAATTGAAGGCGTTGCTTGGCAACGCCTTCAATTTTTTGGGTGAACTATACAACTCCTCCATAAATTGCCCTTTTCTCATTACTAATCCATGCCCAAAGTTGATCGCCATAGGAGAAATGCCACCACTCATTCGGATGTCTTACTAATCCGCTACGGTTCATCACTTCATTTAATAATTGGCGATCGCAATGAAATTCCATTTCTTGCTTATCACTAGAAGTTGCAAAATAATTAGGTAAAGAGCGATCGCTAATTTCATCAATCGGTGATCCCAAATTCACTTCCAACCCTTGGGCATCAAATAAAGTCACATCGATCGCTGCACCCGTACTGTGAGGCGGCGGCATTTTCGGATCATGGCTAGGAATTGCCCAAAACTTCATCACTTCCCCCATGAGTGAGTTTTTTTGTTCTTCAGAAAGAGAATTAACTTCTAAGCCCTTACTTTCGGCTAACTGCGCGAAGCTATAGTCCACCATAAACTGCTGCACAGGAATAGGGCGATAGGCATCAAAAATTGCAATTTGATAATGGGGGCGAATAGTTTGTAAATAGGCTTGGGATTTTTGCAATCTTTCTAAAATGCCCTGACGTACCCAAAAAGGAGAGCGATCGCCATAGGGTGCGCCCAATGACATATAGGGATGGGGATCGATGGTGATGATGTTTGAGGCGATCGCTACCAGAGGCTCACCACATTCAGCGATCGGGATGCTTTGATAGGGCTTCATGGACAAGGAAAAAGGAAAAAGGAAAAAGGAAAAAATTAAGCTAACGGCTAATAGCTAAGTAGCTGGGCATAATTAAAAAAAATAGAACCAAAATCTTTGGCGCACGCGCAGCGTGCGCCAAAGATTTTAAGGTTTTAGATTTAACTGCGTCTAGTTACTTATAGCCATATATGACTTGATCGCTAATAATGAGTAAATACACTTACTGTACAAAAGTTAACAGTTTTTCGGATATACTCCGTTAAACTTTTGGCTACGCTAATTCTGATGTGAGGAGGACAAGGCGATCGTTTCTACAACCAGTTCAACCAATGCAGGTACAACCACCAATTTACAACAGCCTATGCAATCGACGATGGATCTCGCCAAAAATTTGCACGATGCTTCACAAATTATTGAGCCAATCGAACTAACCACGCTCGAATCTTCGCAAATGCCCCAAATCGAACCCAACGCCCCCGTCCTCCGCATCATTGGCAAAGCACCATTATCAGGGCATGTCCCCATTAGCGGCGCAAAAAATTCGATCCTTGCCCTGATGGCAGGCACACTTTTATCCTCCGAAGGCTGCCGTATTCGTAATGTCCCTAACCTCGCTGATGTGCAGCGTATGGGTGACATTCTCGAAACCCTCGGTGTGAAAATTTCGCGCAATGGTGAAGTTCTTGATCTTGATACCAGTAACTTGACCACCAACTCTGCTCCTTACGAGCTAGTCAGCAAAATGAGAGCGAGTTTCTTCGCTCTCGGTTCATTATTAGCAAGACTAGGCTCAGCCAGAATGCCTTTACCCGGTGGCTGTGCGATCGGTGCGCGTCCAGTAGAATTGCATGTGCGTGGTTTGCAAGCCTTAGGTGCAGATGTACAGATTGAGCATGGCATCGTTCAAGCCTATGCCAAGAGCCGTAATGGACGTTTGCAAGGTGCAAAAATTTATTTGGATTATCCCAGTGTAGGCGCAACCGAAACCCTAATGATGGCGGCAACGCTTGCCGAAGGTGAAACGATTATTGAAAATGCCGCATTAGAGCCTGAAGTCGCCGATCTTGCTGATCTCTGCATGGCTATGGGCGCAAAAATTAGGGGTGCTGGTACTAGTACGATCATCATTGATGGTGTTGAGAAGCTACATTTTGCTGATTTCACCGCCATTCCCGATCGCGTTGAAGCCGCAACTTTTATGGTTGCCGCCGCAATTACCCGCTCAACCCTATCGATGTCCCCTGTGATTCCCGCGCATCTCACCGCCGCGATTTCCAAATTACAGGATATTGGGGTGACAGTTCGCCAAGATTCTGACAATATGATCACCGTTATTGGTGGCGATCGCTATCGTGCTGTCGATATTGAAACCTTGCCTTACCCCGGCTTCCCCACAGATATGCAAGCACAATTTATGGCACTTCTAAGCATTTGCGAAGGCAATGGGGTAGTCACCGAAACCGTATTTGAAAACCGCTTGCAGCATGTTGCCGAACTCAATCGCATGGGTGCAAATATTCGTCTCAAAAACAATGTGGCAGTAGTCACAGGCGTTCCCCAATTGTCAGGTGCGCCTGTGATGGCAACGGATTTACGCGCTTCAGCCGCACTAGTCATCGCAGGACTAGCCGCCGATGGTGAAACCACGGTCATGGGACTGCATCACCTCGATCGCGGCTACGATCGCATCGAAGAGAAGTTACGCAATGTTGGCGCTAAGCTCTATCGCACGAGTGAAGCTGTTCCCGTATAATTCAACAAAGGCGCTGCTTAGCAGCGTCTTTGTTGTTATTAATAAAAATCCATGACAGAGCTTTGCGCGATCGCCCTAGGTAGTAACCTGAGCAGTGAAATTGGTGACTCTCAAAAAATTGTCCAAGCAGCGATCGCCCAACTCGCTACCCATCCTGAAATAGAAGTGGTTAAGGTTTCCCGTTGGTATCGCACTAAGGCGATCACTTTACCCAATTCTGCCCCGCAGCCAGACTACATCAATGGCTGTGCAGTTCTAAGAACTACGCTTAATCCGTTTCAGTTATTGCAAGCGCTATTTTATACAGAGCAGTTTTTTGGGCGCGAGCGTCGCGAACGTTGGGGGGCAAGAACGCTTGATCTTGATTTATTACTTTATGGCGATCGCCAAATTGATACACCCGAATTAGTTTTACCGCATCCCAGAATGAGCGATCGCGCCTTTGTGCTGTTACCCCTAGCCGAAATTGCTGCCGATTGGATTCATCCTGTACAAGGTTTAGCCATCTCTGAGCTATCTCAAAATCCCCCCGACTTAGATTTGAGCTATCCAATTGCACTTGATACTAAGGAAATTGTCTTAATTTAACGTCAGTTTGACGAAAGCGAAAAATGGTAAGAATCGCTAAGCGATTCTTACCATTTTTCGCCATTTGCGGCGTGCGAAGCACGCCGCAAATGGCTATATCGAACTCACGTTAATTTAACGTCAGTTCGACAAACTACAACGCTTTGCGCTCAAACCCAAATCAAGAAAAAGCTTGAAAATGTTGCTTTGCCTTGCTTTCAAACTTTTTCTTGTGGTTCATTTGATCGAAAATTGCTGTAATACCAAAACACAAAAGTGTGGCCACACTTTTGTGTTTTGGTGCAAGGATAGATTTAATAGCTCATGTATAAGTAGCTCACTATAATTAAAACCTAAAACCAGAAGCTGTTCCGCCCGCTACGCGGGCGGAACAGCTTTCTAGGTTGTTAGTTTGCTTATGCCTAGCTACTTACCAAATTAAGAAATGGCGTAGCCATTTCTTAATTTTAGAAACCTTACTGGTTTTGGTTTCCAATCCACAAAAGTGTGGCCACACTTTCGTGGATTGGAATTATACCAAGAGGGGACAAGGGGCTGCTGGCTCTGCGTAAGGTAAGTTAACAGAGAGATCTCGGTTAAAATTTATTGAAAGGCGATTATGCTTGACTTACAGAAACTGATGGGACAGATGCAAGGAATGTCCGAGCAATTACAGAAAGAAGCACAGCAATTAACAGTTAAACTTGATCGCGCTGAAACTATATTTTATCAAGCTAATACACATCAAGCATTACTCTGCCAACAAAGCCAGCAATTTCACGATCGCCTAATTTTTAATTGTGCGGAACCAGTAGAACCTTTATTGCGAATTCAAGCGATCACTCCTATTACTACTCCACACATAGTCTTGGCCACCGATGGCTCGCAAATTGCTCCTAGCCGTCACGAAATCGCCTACTGCTATTTGATTAACATCGGGAGAGTGGCAATTTACTATAACTCTGGTATCTATCCATTACTTGATAATGTTCCTGAAGTGTTTTATAAAACCGAAGATCTCTACAAAGCTCGGCAATGGGGAATTCAGACTGAACAATGGATGACTTTGCGGCGTACTGTTGCCGAAAATGTGGCTCTAGGAAATTTGGCTATCGAAACGATCGCTAGTTCGCCCAAATCGCCAATGTTAGCCTTCACCGATGGGGCTTTAGTTCATTGGGAATTTGATGAGATTCCATCTGATGCGCGATCGCAGCTTTTGCCAGATATCCTCTCCGCATGGGATAACCTCAAAGCTCAAAGGATTCCCTTAGCAGGCTATATCAGTGCGCCCCGTGCCGCCGAAACCACTAATTTTCTTCGTTTAGAAATCTGCGCCTTTGAGCAACCTGATTGCAATACCCATTGTTCAGCTATGCCTTTGGATTCTGCACCTTGTAGCCAAATCCAGCCATTGCGCGATGGTACTTTATGGAGTCGGTTACTGAAAGTGGGTGAATGTAGTCCTCTTTGGAAAAGTCATGCGCGGATTTTGCAGGAATATGGTGAGCATCAGATTTATTTTTGCTATCTCCATGTTGGTACAGAAATCGCCAGAATTGAGATGCCTGCTTGGACGGCTCTGGATCAAAACTTGCGATCACAAGCTTTGCAAATCGTTCTCGCGCAAGTGCAGAAAGGCTATGGCTATCCTGTAGCACTTGCCGAGGCTCATAATCAAGCAGTGGTCTCTGGTAGCGATCGCCGCCGCTTTTTTGCAATTCTTGAGCAGCAAATGGTGAGGTCGGGGTTACGGAATGTGACAACTTCTTATAAGGAGTCCCGTAAGCGGAGCAGCATTGCTTAGCAAGAATGAAAATTGCGGCGCGAAGCGCCGCCATTTTCATTCTTGCTAAAGTGTCAAGATAACCTTCTATTAATGTTCGTGGGTTATGATTAAGTTTTTTGCAGATTTATTAGTTTGAAAACGTGAATAAAGAATGCGATCGCTTGCTGTACAAATTAAAAGTTGCTTACTTGACCTAGAAATCAAAGTAAATGTCACAGTCAGACAAAAGCCTCAAGAATTACATATTCTACTAGAGTCTACTTATTTTGGTGATCGCCAAATGTTATTAGAGGCGATCACCAAATGTTGTCATGATCTTGACCAGCGTAATTTTAAGGCAGCACGAATTTATGCATTTTGGTTTGGGCAGCCATTACCGCAGTGGGTTGAAACCATAGAGTTTGATCCAGATCATCTATCGATAAACAACAAAGAAAAAGAAACTCCAAAGCCAACTATAAATTCAGGAACTAATTTAGGCGCAGAGAATGAGATTGTCTGCGATCGCTTTATTGTCTGTGGCTTGGGAAGTTTGGGGCAGCATTCAGTCTTTAACTTAAAGAAATTTGCCTATCGCGAATATGAAGTAAAAATTTGTGCGATCGATAAAGTCCAGCCAGAAATTATGGAGTTTGATAACTTCTCAGAATTCCTAGATCAATCCATAATTTTGGGAGATTGTCGGCGTTCTGAAATCCTAATCAAAGCAGGAATCGATAACTGTCGGGCGATTTTGCTAGTCACAAGTAATGAGAATGTGAACATTGAAACCGCGATCGCCGCCCGTCGCCTCAATCCTGATGTGCATATTGTCGTTCGCTCCTCCCGTCAAAATCTCAATCAGTTACTTAAAGATCAATTAGGAAACTTTGTCGCCCTTGATCCAGTAGATCTGCCTGCTGCCTCCTTTGCCGTAGCAGGCTTAGGCGGAGGCACATTAGGATTATTTCAACTTGGCGATCGCAAATTACGGGTAGTAGAACGTGTAGTAGAGCCAAATGACTATCGTTTTTTGAGAACACCTGCATATCTCTTACATAAAAAGTATTCTCGACTTTTGAGTATCACCGATGCCAACTCTGATCGCCTCTTCTTTCAATGGGAGCCTGATACAATTGTCCAAGTTGACGATCGAGTTGCCTTCATTGAATTTGTCGAAAACGATTTCTCCACCACTAGCCGAAATTTTCAACTAATTGAGTCTTCCCTTGATCCCAATTCTTCAACTTTGAAAAGAATTGAACAACTATTACTAAAAATCACAGGTTTAACATTTTGGAAATCGAAATGGCATCAGCTTAGCTCTTGGTTTCAAGCGGTGCGATCGCGTCGGCTCATTCTGTGGGGGGTGATAACCGCAATTATACTGTGGGGAATTAGCTCAGTAGTTTTATTCTTTAATGTGCCAAATATTTCATGGCAAAAGGCAACTTCTACAAGCATGATTTTGTTGTTAGGAGGATTTGGCGATGTATTTGGAGGACTAGATGAAGACCAAGTACCCTTGTGGGTGGTCATATTTTGCTTGTCCATTACCTTGATCAGTCTGCTATTTGTTTTGGGGGTAGTTGGATTGATTGCTGATAGTATTCTCAGTTCCAAATTTGAGTTTTTTAAGCGATCGCTACCTCTTCCTAGTCGCGATCATATTATTCTGATTGGATTTGGTCGGTTGGGGCAGAGAATAGCGGATCTTCTATTCAAGTTGCAACTTCCCTTTGTGATCGTTAGTGAAAATCCCCACGACTGCGATCTAGCCGACAAAGTACCTTGGTTTACAGGCAATATTATTGAAGAGCTATCGAAAACCAATCTGGCTAAAGCTAAGAGCATTCTCTCTGTCACTGATGATCAAATGCTTAATCTTGAAACTGCCTTACTGGCTCGTGATGCAGCAAAAAAAATTAATCGGCAAATGAATCTTGCTATTCGTACTTATGATCGCTACTTCAGTGAAAACCTAGCAGAACTTCTGCCCAGTTCTCAATCTTTTTGTGCCTATGCGCTCTCTGCTGAAGCGTTTGCAGGAGCAGCATTTGGTGAAAACATGCTAAGTCTATTTCGCCTCAATCAACGCACAGTTTTAGTTGCAGAATATATCATTTCCGAGAATGACACATTAATTGGCAAAAATCTTTCGCAAATTGCCTATGGTTATATCGTTGTGCCAGTTTATCTCAAAACTAGCGCTCCTAAAGCTGATGGACATAGTGAGTTTTATATGCCATCCGATGATGAGGTGATGAAAGTAGGCGATCGCCTGACACTATTAGCTTCAATTTCAGGACTGAGACGCATTGAACTGGGTAACCTCCATTTACCAAAACGTTGGCAGCTACGCGCCAAACCACCTCTTAATTCTAGTGTCTTGCTTGATGCTGGCAATAAGCTTAAAAATATTTCAGGCTGCGATCTGGAGATTGCGCGGCGCTTTATGCAAAGTCTCCCTGCGGCGATCGAGTTACCAATGTATGATACGCAAGCTTATCGCTTAGGACAAGTTCTCATGCGATTACTCCCAATTAAAATCTATCCTTTATAGCAATTTGGATTTTGGCATTAATCTACTTGGCGCACCAAATCTCTAAAACCCCCTCTAACTCCCCCTTGGGAAGGGGGAGAACTTAGACTTCCCTCCTTCCCAAGGCTACCGTTTACACACAAGTCATCAGCTATAGCATGAGTTACTAATGATCCCCCTCAATCCCCCTTAAAAAGGGGGAAGAAGAAAATTCTCCCCCCTTTTTAAGGGGGGGATCTAAAATCTCAAACGTAGATAGACAGACTTATGTGTACACGGTAGCTTCCCAAGGGGGGGCTGGGGTGTAAAAATTTATACGGTGTGTCAAGTAGATTAATAATTTGATTTTGCCCTAGGCAAAATCAAAACCCAGCTAAATGAAGGCGGCGCATCGCGCCGCCTTCATTTAGTTGGGTTTAAGCATCAAAAGATCAAAAATCGTAAGGTGATATAGATTGCGGCTACTACAAGTTGCAAAATCATTACAGGAATGCCATAGCGCAAAAATGTCTTAAATGATATTCGCCGCCCATGCTGCTCAGCAACACCTGCGGCGACAATGTTTGCCGAAGCTCCTACTAAAGTTCCATTTCCGCCAAGGGTTGCGCCATACATCATCGCGTAAAACAGAGGTAACACGATCGCTGGTAATTGTCCTGCAAAATCGGGAGAGATAATCTCCGAACCAGCTAAACCAACATTAACTACATATTGCTTGAGTAAGGGAACCATCGCCACCACGAGGGGAATATTCGGTACAACACTGGAAATTAACCCTACAAAGAAGATCAGAATAATCGTACCAAGGGCAATATTTTTGCCTAAAAGCACTCCCAAAAATCCTGACATACTGCTGATTACCCCTGTTTTTTCGAGTCCCCCAATCAGCACAAAAAAGCACATAAAGAAAATTAAAGTACTCCAATCTACGTCTCGCAGAATATTCTGTACTGAGTCAATTTTGCTATGGTGTGACAGCATCAAGGCAAGAGCAGCCCCCAGAAGAGCTACGGTTGCTGGTGATACAGGAATCGGTAGGGATTCGCCAATCACAAAAAATATCAGCACAAAGGTAGTGATAATTGCTCCAATAAAGAGGGTGCGATGGTGGTTGATCTTAGGATGTGGAAGACTCTCCAGATTTTCTAATTTCTTGTGCCAGATTTTGCGAAATAGGAATGGAAGAGTGGCAACGATTACGCCTACAGCGATTACCCCACCAAGACTTAGCTGCAATAAGTAATCTACAAAGCTCATATTGATGGCATCACCAACGATGTAGGTGACGGGATCACCAACGATGGTCAATAAGCCTGCGCTATTTGCCACAAATACCATCAAAATCAGTAATGGCACAAAATCTACGCCGATTTCCTGAGCAATAGGCGGGATTAATGGGGCAAGCAACATTACGGTCGTAGCATTGGGTAAGATCGCACAGATTGGTGTGGTTAAGGCGACAATTCCTAACAGCAAGCGATCGCCTCTTCCTTTTGCCCAAATCACCATTTTAGTGGCAAGATACTCAAAGACTTTAGTTGGTTCAAAGGCGCGTACCATCACCATCACGCCAAAGAAAAGCCCTAATGTGCCATGACTTTTGCCAATATATCCAAGGGCTTCGGGCATGGTCATCACATTAGCAACGATCAAGATTAAAGCGCCTAAGAATGCGGCGATCGTAAAATGAAGCCACTCAGTAATCAGTAGAAAAATTACACTGATAAAGGTAATCAGCGACACTATTGCTTGCCAAGTTGCCATTCTATTTATTCAATCTGTATAAAATATAGCTGTCAGTAAAGTTAGGTCATAAGGTATAGAAAGTAAAGGCGGCGATATACGCCGCCTTTACTTTCTAGAACTACATATAAAATGGTCTAGCCATTTTATATGTTTAAAACCCTGACTGGGTTTGTTTCTTAATCCACAAAGAAGCAGAGATTGGGATTTAGAGACCAAGCCCCGACCTTTACAAACAAGTAGGGATTTGGTCGCCAAATTCTCTTTCAAGATGATATCGAAACATGGTGACTATTTTTGTTCTGCGTAACAACAGTTAGTCATACTTGATGTTACATGGAACTCAGAGAATGAATCTCTTGCTGCTAGCACGACAGGGCAACCACGGGGGGATTGCCCCTACCCTAATAATTTAGATTTTGTAGGGGCTGCACTACAGGGCAAGCCCTAAACTTAGATGATTGCAGGCATTCCATCCACGTAAGATTAGTTATGCTACAAGAAAGTTGCAATGACTTGAGGAGACACAGTTACAAAAGAATTATTTTGTAACAGATCGGTTAATGCTTGACTTGGTAAATTAATTGCCTCTAATAAACGTTCACTAAAAGCAAGATTATTTTTAGTTTGATAGCGAATTTCTAATTTGAGGATGGTTAGACGATCGCTTTCCGATGCATCAACATAGCGCTGTGAATATTGCTCAGAAAGCTGTTCAAAAATTTGATGCAGTTCTTCAAAGAGAATCTGTTCTTGTAAAACCTCAGATCCATGCTTCTCTAATTCTGAACCTTGATTGACTTTGCTCACTAATTTGACAAAATCACCTTGAGCAAATTTTGCCTTAGGATTAAATGGGCGGCGATCGCTATATTTCCTGAGAATGTAATCAGGCAAGCTTCTCAGAAGATGCTTTAAATAGATAGAATCACAGATCACCTCATCTAACTTGGTATCGCGATCAATAATCCATTCCTCAATACATGCCCCCGTGAGATTTGCAGAACTAAAGTCAGTTCCTAAAGCCAGCGATCGGAAGAGATCAGCACCCTCAAGATTTGCATTAGAGAGATTCGCCTTACTGAGATTTACGGCAAATAATTTTGCTTTCTGCAAATTCGCACCACTGAGAGTAGCTTCAAAAAGATTTGCAAAATCCAGATTTGCTTCACTGAGATTCGCACCACTGAGATTGGCTTCTTTGAGATTGGTCTGGTTGACATTTACAAAAGGAATGGTGCTTCCCTGCAAGATCGCTTGAATATTTTTTGCTTTGACAAATTCTGGTATGCCGAGACTGAGATTGGCTTTGTGTAAATTAGCATTGATCAGATTCGCATTACTTAAATTAGCTTCGCAAAGAAGTACTTCGGTCAAATCTGCATTCTGAAGCGATGCATTTTGAAGTTCAGCACCACTCAGGGATGCACTGCTTAGATTCGCTGCATTGAGATTTGCACCACTCAACTTTGTGCCAAATAAAGTTGCTTCACTGAGATTCGCATTGCTGAGATTAACTTCACTGAGGTTAGAGCCACTGAGATTAGCTTTACGCAGATTTGCGCCACTGAGATCAGCATTCTCTAAATTAGCTCCAGCCGCACTAAATCTTTGTCCTTTCTCGCCATGACTCTCTAACCATAGTTGATGCTTGGCTAAATTCTCTTTCAAAGATGCTCTAAAAATTAACATAGATAAGCCTCTAATAATTAGGAGCGGCGCAAAGCACCGCTCCTAATCTATTTAAGTAAGTTTTATGTAAGTTGTCGATATGCACTAAAGGGAATGCCAGTACGCTTTTTGACATCCATAATCGATTTGAATTCACCTCGTCGTTGTCGCTCCTCAGCGATCGCGATCGCTACGTTGGGTTCTATCCCAATCGCCATCAATTCATCCGCAGTCATGGAGTTAACTCGCTTCCATGAATAACTTGTCTCTTGGCGGTAGTCATAGGCAAAGGTTACCATTGGCGCGATTTTTTGCAGAGTTGAATTAGGGATTTCGAGAATGTCGTGGAGTTCTTCGAGACTAGTGAAAATATGCCCTTCAGCCTTTAATGAGTCAATATCATTGGCATAAACGATTGGTAATCCTAAAACGTTAACTAAGTCATTCTTAGAGCATCCATTAAACTCAATCTTGGGACGGGTAGCCGCGATCGCCTTAAATAATTTTTCGTCTTCAGGCAATGCTAAATGTTTTGGATAAGTCTTGGTTAAGTATTCACGCTTGAGGGCAAAGGCTGTTGCAATTTGAGCCAACCAAACAATCATCGCAAAGCCAGAAAGATATGGGGATGAGTAGAAAACAATTCCAGCCGTGACGAAACATGCACCGATCCCAATCCAAATATTAGAGCCAGACTTTACACCAGCATAGGCGATCGCGCCACCACCCAATGCTGGTACAAAAGACCACCAAACCCATGATGGTGTTTGATCAAACCATGAAGGTTGAGACATAATTCTAAATATTTTTTTTAAATATTTTTAAGTAGCTTTTTTCGTTTTTCTTCGTACTCTTCAGCTGTGATTATACCGTCATCATAAAGTCTTTTGAGATCGCCCAGTGCTGCGGTAGAGTCTCTAACCGAGGCTGTCGCTTGATTTGCCCCACCGTTAAATCTACGATTAAATTCGGTATCAGCCATTAATAACAGCATAATAAATTCAAAAAAAGCAGCAATAGATGGGAAGCCTGTCCAGAAAAATAGCAGGTAAATGATTCCCCAGCCAGATTGTCCTAGATAAAATTTGTGCGCTCCAAATGCTCCCAGAAAGAAACACCAAAGAATTGCACTAGTTCTAGACCTCATTACTCACTCCCTCTTAAAACTTTGTTAATGTGTAACTACAGGCTTATCTTACAGGCTTGGAAATCTTCTTAGCTAGTAAATATACTATGAGGATTCCCAATTTTGCTTCTAGTAAAACTATGGAAATTTGTAGATAAGGATGCATCTCAGCATTGGCGTTAAGGGCAAATGCAGCCAGCCCCACGAGAGCCAATGGTAAAAATTTCAAGTTTTTGACTAAGGGTTTCACGCTCAAATTTTTAAAACCAGATATCATTGCTTTTTCTCTGCAAGAGCGATCTCCAAGATCATGCCCTATTTATATTTAAAACTCAACACCTCGATAAATTTCTGCGATCGCTCCTATAAAATTTGATATAACTTCAACTGTATATGCTTGTGAAATCTATAGCAATCCTAAATAGGTTGTGAGAGTGCGCCCCGAAGGGGCGCACTCTCACAACCATCAAAATCTTACAACTCATTTAGGAGCGCTATAGTTAAATAACTGATGTTACGTGGAAGGACTTCTTGCGATGGCGTGAGTCTAGGGCTAACACAGGGGCGCAGCCCCTACAATATCTAAAATTTACAGGTAAGGACAATCCCCCCATGGTTGCCCTATCATGCTAGCAGCAAGAGGTTCACCATCTGAGTTCCACGTAACATCAGTTAAATAAGCATTTAAGCCCAGTATTAAATTTCGGCGATGCTATGGCAAAAGACCTATTCCACTAATCTGTAAAAACTGCCCTGATCAAAGATGGATGGACAATCACCCATGATCCGCTTTACTTGAATATTGCTGAAGTTGAAATTTGTATTGATATTGTTGCAGAGCAACTATTTGCAGCAGAGAAGGACAAAAATAAAATCGCCGTAGAAGTTAAAACTTTTTTGAATCCATCTGCCATTTCTGAATTTCATACAGTTTTGGGGCAATGTCTCAATTATCGTCTAGCCTTAAAATTAGATGATGCCAGTCGCCTGTTATACTTAGCAATCCCAGATACAGCTTGGAATACATTCTTTCGGCGTGAATTTGCTAAACTAGCTATAGCTGAATATCAACTAAAACTGATTATTTTTGATGTATCAGAAGAGGTTATTGTGCAATGGTATCCCTAGAAACCTATCGAGATATAGTGCAGCAAATTCTTACGGAATATAGTAGCCATCAACCTGCCTATGGTGAGGTTGAAATGGAGTTGATTTTTGATCATCAGCGCGATCGCTATCAATTGGTATGCACTGGCTGGAACAAAAAACGCCGCATTTATGGTTCCCTAATTCATATCGATCTTAAGGGTGATAAAATCTGGATTCAAAGCGATGGAACTGAAGTAGGTATTGCCAATTTACTAGTAGATAAAGGCATCCCAAAGCAAAGTATTGTGTTAGCTTACCAAGCCCCCAACTTACGACAGTTTACAGAATTTGCACTAGTTTAAGCACTAAACGCACCTGCCATTTTTGACTATGGCTCTACATTTGATTGCGTTCATAGAGTTTGGTAAAAGTAATCTAGCTAAATAAAAATTGCAGGTGATACCTGAAATCTTGTCGATAGAGACTTTAGATGCTTTACAGTCAGATCCTGCTGACCATTAAGTATTGCCAAAATCATTTCTGGTGTACCAAGGTCTGGTAAATCTGCTAAACCTAATTGATGTTCTTCCATCAAAAACTGCATCATCTGAACGCCATTACTTTCAGGTATGGCATGATTTTTTTCTTCGTATGTATGAATTACAATCCCCAAAGTATCTAATAGTTCGTAAAGAGGATTTTCTTCATCTGTACCCACTTCATCAATCAACGCATTTAATCTCTCAATAGCGCGATCGTACTCACTTTCATTACGAATTGAAAAAAGCGGACGAATAACGCCCCAAGACATCCGCACATCTTTTGTAAGTAAGCTCATTTTTTCCATCCTCCTTTGTCATACTCTAGATGTGTTAATACATGACGAATATAAATTTTGTCACGATTAAAATGAACTGAGGCGATTAAGCGGTACTTATTGCCACCAATATTAAAAACCGTTAAATCACCGACTTGATCCACGCTAGGAAAAACAGAACGTAAACTAGCAAAATTGCTAAAACTCTCTCTATCCATAATCTTAAACCATCTCATCAATGGGATCTGGCTATCAGGGTACTTTTCCCAGAACTGACGTAAAACTTTTCTGCTAATTACGTGCATCTTTTCTCATAATTTTGCATTGTATGTCGTCAGAAGTTATTTCAAAATTCAATGTTACGATAAATTTCCGCGATCGCTATTTCAATACTTATAGACTCCAGTAAAATCGACTGATCTAAACTATCAAAATCGCTATAAGTCCAAATGTCTCCTTGCTTGCTGTAGCGTTCTACAAAAACTTTATTTTGGCGAATTAAGAGATATTCACAGAAACTAGGAATAGACCGATACATCCGAAACTTATCTGTGCGATCGTATTCCTCCGTCGATGGCGAAAGCACTTCTACAATTAGAACAGGATTTAAAACTTCATCCTCGCGGCGGGACGCATCCCCTTGGGACTCGCCGTTAAATTGTAAAGCCCCATCAAAAACCATCGCATCTGGGTATACGCCACGCCGATAATCAGGAATCCATAGCCGTAAGTCATTGTTAATGGCTTCAAAGTTCGTATTTTCAGCTTAGTATCTAGAAGACTGAGTATATTTCGACTAATACGGCTATGTTTAACAGTTCCACCAGTCATTGCAATAATTTCTCCATCGTGGTATTCACATTTTTCTTCAGAGGTATCGGCGATCGCTCGATATTCATCAAGACTGTAATGGCGCTGAATGGTGGCAATCATTGGAGTTGTAACTGAAAGACAACATTGATATTCTAGCGCCACAGCCGAGCATGATCGCTATAGCGCTTTGCGCTTACACCCAAACCAACACTTTTAAAAAAACTCTTGGTTTGCTTGATCAGTAACTGCTGTTCAAAACCCAAATAGTGTGAGGCGGCGCAAAGCGCCGCCTCACACTATTTGGGTTTTGATTTATCCTGATACAGGTGGCTATAGCTATAGAATAGGTAATAGCTGAATATTTTGTAGGAGTTGGTTTTGATTTCTTCAGCAGGACTTTCTGATAGTTTGGATTCTGACAATTTGGAGCGCGATCGCAAAGAAGACCCATTCGTGCATAGATCGCATTTTCCTGCTTTAGGCGTTGAAAATCGTACTTACTTTAACTATGGCGGTCAGGGGGTTATGTGTGGAGATGCCCTAGATGCGATCAATAAAAACTTTCGTCATATCGAGTCACTGGGTAGCTTCTCTAATGCGGCTGGAGATTGGATGGTCGCTGAATATAATGCAACGAAAACAGCGATCGCCCAAGAATTTCAAGTTAGCCCCACCACGATTACACTCACTGAAAATACAACTGTTGGTTGCAATATTGCTCTGTGGTCTGTGGATTGGCAGCAAGGCGATCGCTTATTGCTCTCAGACTGCGAACACCCCGGAATTATTGCGGCTGCTATCCAAATTCAGAAACGCTTTGGCATTGAAATTGACTATTTCCCCTTGACTAATAATCGCAATGCTAGCGCTGAAGGTAAAGATAGTGAAACCGTTGTGGAATTATTAGTACAGCATTTGCAACCTCAAACGCGGATGGTGATGCTCAGCCATATTTGCTGGAATACGGGACAAGTTTTGCCACTGAAAGCGATCGCTAAGGCTTGCCATGATCGTCATGTATTAGTTGCCGTTGATGCCGCGCAGTCCGTGGGAGTGCTGTCGCTCAATCTTGCCGAGACTGAGGCGGATTTTTATGCATTTACCTGTCATAAATGGTGGTGTGCGCCCCTCGGATTGGGAGGTTTGTATATTCGCCCTGAGATTTTTGAGGCGATCGAGCCAGTATTTGTAGGTTGGCGTGGACTCATAGGCAAATATCCCACTAGCCACAATCCAATTGTGCAGTGGCGACAAGATGGGGCAAAGTTTGAGGTTGCTAGCTCAACCTATGCTCTTTATGAAGCAATGCGAATTGCGATCGCCCATGCAAATAGTTGGGGAACGCAACTGCAACGCTATCAGCGCATTTGTCAATTAAGTAAAATTGTCTGGGAACAACTAGATGCTTTACCCCATATTGATTGCATAAGGCAACTACCTCCAGAGTCAGGACTCATCTCCTTTAAAGTTAATCAGGAACTAATCTCAAGATCATCTCCGAGTGCGATCGCCAATAAATCCCATGCTTTAATTGCCAAACACTTAGAATCAGAACATCAAATCTTGATTCGTGCGCTTACCGATCCTGATTGTTTAAGGGCTTCAGTTCATTATTTGACTTCAATTGCTGATATAGAACGTCTGATTTCTGTCTTTGCAACTATTGATTAAAATTCTCTTCCCTAAATCCACCAAGTCTCTACCATGTCTCTATTTTCACAAGCACCTCAACCAACTCCCGACAAAAAAGATCAAACTCTATCGCGATCTCAGGTACTGATTGCGATGGCAGTAACCGCGATCATCTTTTTGGGAATCTCCAAGGGTTGGGTTTACTTAACGGGTATTCCTATGGTTCCTTTAAATTGGCAACCCGAACATGCCGCGATCGGTGCAGGAATAGGGATAGGTGTAGCTCTACTTAGTAGTTTAATTTATGAAATATGGGAAAGTTACCGTATTGCGGCTCAAGAATATCTAGAAATGGTACTTAAACCCTTAGAACCAATCGATCTAATTTGGCTAGGATTGTTACCTGGATTAAGCGAAGAAATGCTATTTCGGGGCGTGGCTCTGCCAGCACTCGGCATGAATGGGATTGCATTGATTATTACCAGTGTTGTATTTGGAGCCTTGCATATGGCAAGTACTAAGCATTTGTCATATACGGTTTGGGCGATCGCCGTCGGCATGATGCTTGGTGCAGTCACGATGTATACAGGTAATCTGTTGTCAGCGATCGTTGCTCATATTCTCACCAATGCACTTTCAGGTATTATCTGGAAATATAAGCAATCTAAAAACTAGAGATAGAGATTATCTCCATTACTAAAGATAGTCATATTTGCGATTTGATCGCGCCTTTAGCATCGTTAGCATCGCCAATATTCATCCTCACGAATTGGTAAGGCGATCGCCTTAAAGCAGCAAAAGATCGTATGACAATCGATCGCTGAGTGGAAAGAGAGTAGAATTGGAATTGGAATTGGAACCCAACTTTTATATTCCTAATGCTTGACGGATTAATTGTTGTTCACTCTGCTTAGCTTGAAAACGACCATTCTCCACATCACGAATCCAACTTTGACTTTTGCCTATTTTCTCAGCTAAAGTACGCTGACTAATTTGTAGATTTTTACGCATTGTCGCAATCTGTTCGCCTGAAAGTGATGACTGACTAGCTACTTGAATTTTTTTGCTAGAGTTATTCTGCTTAGTACACTGACCTTGCGATCGCTCAAATTTGCGTTTTTTGCGTGATAGTTCCGCAGGTTGTTCCCAATCAGCAACTAAATCAAAGGATAAAATTCTGGCATTGATTAACATTTGCCACTTACCACGGGGACCGATATCCGTAACCCTTAAGTTGCAACTGCCATCATTAATCCAAAATTCAAGCGCTGATTCCGCATCATCAGGAATATCCTCTAGTTTTGACCAGAGCGGCTGAATCTCTAATGGATACGTCACAGGATCGAAGACAGGTTTAAGCCCATAGCGGTTTACCACTTCTAGATCACTCTCAAACATTCTCAGCAGTCTTTTTCGTTCATCTCTTTGGTTAATGGCATGATTAACCCGATCTTCACCATAGGCGACGCGCATTAAGGTCATGACCATGATCCTCTGCTGTTCTCCCATCCGAGTTTTAAATAACAACCATAGCAACATTCGCGCCGCTCCTTCATGCTGCTGCCAAATACTCATAATCGCACCAAGTAGCGATTTGGGTAATTGACTATATTGATAAAAAGCTCTACCTGCATGACATTCTTTCTTGTTCAGAAAATATTGCGCCCAATCTCCTGCTTTTATTCTAAAAGTTATACCAATCAGGTGTTTACACCCTTCTTCGTCTTCATGGAAGTGATGCACGATTTCTAATAAATTCCAGAGTGGACTTTCTGAGATAGAGAATGCTTCTACTTTTCCTTGCTTTGGCCAGTCAATTTGAGCCGTAACCCAGCAAGGCTGCATGGCAAGTGTTTTAATCAGATTTAACTTCGTTGACTTAGACAAATCCTTGCGTTTATCTAAGCCTAGATATTCCTCAATTTGACTATCAGTAATGCTAAATTCTTGCTCCCAAGGTTTTTCAAGAGTAGTAGCATAGGCGGCATAGAGCAAATGCATACAAGCTGCCCGAATATCTAACGTATCGGAAGCAAGGATCGTTTGGGATTCTAAATGCGATCGCGGATAACTAAAATTAATAATGTTATTGAGCCGTAAAGCAATCTTTCCTTTGCCCTGATTAACCGATCTTTCATATACTAAAGTCCCATTTTCGTCTAACGTCCAAGGGAGCGATCGCCTTTGAGCAAGTAAATTGCAAGTCTCCCAAATCGCGATCGCTGAGGCGAAGGGAGCGCTAACGCCATTAGCAAATAAACTAGGACTAATTAATAAGGGATTGTCGATGGATTTCACTCGACCTTTTTTGGTCTGTAAAGGAAGTGAAGCGCCAACATCACAGGTATTAACACATAAAGGTTCAGGTGCATACCCTTCACAGTTATTGCAAATGGCAGGATCAATCCAGTAATTACCTTGCTGAATCGAGATTGCTCCTACGGGACAAATAGATATGCAAGAAAAACAGGCTACACAATCGCTAGATATCTTATAGGCCATAGTTACAACACCAATATATTTTGAGATTTTCTGACAATAAGTTCTGAGCCACCTAACAACCTGTAGGGCAATTTACATAAGACAAAAATCTTTCGGTTATAAAGGATTTGTATTAAACTTTTATACTTAGATAAGTGTTAGTCATTCTGTTCACATTGAGCATCTAACTAGGCTTTAGATTTCCGTAATATTTCAACCTTATACAATGATATATAGCTTTTACCAACCAATTAAAATCTCGATAAAAGCTTCTTTTATAAGGCTTTTAAGTTTTTTAAACCTGTCCCCATAGCTTATATAAACTTCTCAATATTTAGTTAAAAGGTACAAAACTCCACTAGGATTGTTGCGATACTTTGACATTAACCTCTAAATCTGAGTTGAATAATTTCTGGACAAAAGGCTTAATTGGCTTCATTAGACCCTATCAATAAAAATCATTACAAAATCATTATTTCGATGACATAAATATAAAAGAGACCACCTTACTAAATCAGAATTATAGTGTTTAGCCACCTTATAGTTAGATATAGCCTAAGGTTTTGAATTGATGTAAAAAGTGTTTACAATAAGCGCCATCTTTACTTAATGTACGCTTCTTTCCAAGCTAGTCAAAATCACTTTCTACACTAAATGAGTCGTAAGATTTTGAGGGTTGTGAGAGTGCGCCCCGAAGGGGCGCACTCTCACAACCTATTTAGGATTGCTATATCAACCCTAAGCAATCTCCAAATACCCCATTAATAAACCGTAGATTTTGGTTGGACATTAGCTCAAAAATGTTGTATGGTAATTTTAAATACGGTAACCCCACTGAGATATCGTAGATTAAAATTTGGAGATACAAGCATATGAGTTCAAGGTATCGGCAGCCTTTGGGTAAGTCCAAATCGGCAATGCAAGCGATCGCTAGTCTAGTCAGCAATACATTCAGCAATATATTCAACCGTCAGTTTGGACGTAAATTTATTGCCTTTTTTCTCGCAGGTGCACTTATCAGCTTCACCATGACAGCTTGCACCGCCACCACAGAAACTCCTAACACAGGTAGTCAGGTAAACACATCCGCAGGCGCACCCAAGAAGGATGTTGAGCTAACTCTGGTATCCTTTGCCGTCACCAAACAAGCGCACGAAGCAATTATTCCTAAATTTGTCGAGAAGTGGCAAAAAGAACAAAACCAAAAAGTTATCTTTAGACAAAGCTATGGTGGCTCAGGCTCCCAAACTCGTGCAATTATCGATGGTCTAGAAGCGGATATCGTCCATCTTGCGCTGGCGGCTGATACTAGTAAAATCGAAAAGGCAGGACTAATTGATAAGGGTTGGGAACAGGAATACCCCAATGACAGCATAGTTTCTAAGTCTGTGCCTGTGATTGTGACTCGCGATGGCAATCCTAAAAACATAAAAGATTGGTCAGATCTAGAGAAAGATGGCGTTAGCCTAATTACGGCTGATCCTAAGACATCAGGTGTAGCCCGTTGGAACTTCTTAGCGCTCTGGAATGCCGCTTTTAAAAAGGGTGGTAGCGATGAAAAGGCTCTAGAAGCTCTAACTAGGGTTTATACCAATGTACCGATTTTGACTAAAGATGCCAGAGAAGCTACCGATGCATTCTTTAAGCAGGGGCAAGGTGACGCACTGATTAACTATGAGAATGAAATTATTCTTGCCTCACAAAGAGGAATTAAGACTAATTATGTAATTCCCGAAGTTAATTTCTCAATCGATAACCCGATCGCAGTTGTTGATAAGAATGTGGCTAAGCATGGTACGAAAGAAGTTGCCGAAGCCTTTGTGAAATTCCTATATTCCCCAGAAGCTCAAACTGAATTTGCCAAGGTTGGCTTTCGACCTGTCGATGAAACTGTAGCCAAGGAAAAGCAATTTGCGGATCTTTATCCTGTGGTCAAAAATCTGTCAACCGTCAAGGATCTTGGCGGCTGGGATGCGATCAATAAGAAGTTTTTTGCTGATGGTGCAGCTTTTGACCAAATTCAAGCCAAAATTAAACGTTAATCACCTCAGACAAGGGGCTTAAGCCCCTTGTTCTCATATCTTGCTTTCGCATTTTAAACATCAAAAAATATGGTAGTGGCAACTTCATCGAGTGAGCATAGGAAAAAAACTAACCCTATTCTCAAACTGATCTCCAAAATTCCTTGGACATGGGTAATTACCTTTACCTATCTTCTATTTCTCCTAATATTGCCGATCATCGCATTGATCACCAAGGCGGCGAGCGAACCCTTCGAGAATTTCTGGAAAACAGCCACATCTCCCCTTGCCCTCTCTAGTTACGAAATCACCTTTGTGACTGCCTTTGCCGCCGCCGCCATTAATGGTATTTTCGGCACATTAATTGCATGGGTGATTGTACGTTACGACTTCTTTGGCAAGCGCTTCCTCGAAGCGATCGTTGATCTGCCCTTTGCCTTGCCCACCGCCGTAGCTGGACTGACCCTAGCTACGGTTTACAGTGACAATGGTTGGCTAGGTTCTCTCCTTGCTCCTTTAGGTATCAAAGTTGCCTTTAGTCGCATTGGTGTATTTGTGGCGATGACCTTTATCTCTTTGCCGTTCATTGTTCGCACCGTGCAACCTGTACTCACGGATTTAGAAAAGGAAATTGAAGAAGCCGCTTGGTCATTGGGAGCTTCCCAAATCCAGACTTTTACGAAAGTGATTTTGCCACCGCTTGCGCCTTCGATCTTGACAGGGGTTGCCCTTGGCTTTTCCCGAGCTGTCGGTGAGTATGGCTCCACCGTAATTATTGCTTCCAATACTCCATTTAAGGACTTGATTACACCGATTTTGATCTTTCAAAGATTAGAGCAATATGACTATGTAGGCGCAACCGTGATCGGTGTGGTGATGTTGGCGATTTCCTTTGTGAGCCTACTTGCAATCAATTTATTACAAGCATGGAGCAAAAAGTATGGCTAATCTCAATCCCTCAGTCAGTAACTATCCTCAAAGTGCGCCTGAATCAAAAAGTAAACGCAAAAAAAGCTTAGCTCCTGCGATTTTAATTACGATCGCCTTTCTCTATCTAGGATTAGTGCTGTTCATTCCCGCCATCAATGTATTTGTGCAGGCCTTTTCTAAGGGGCTAACCCCGCTTATCGAGGCTTTTAAGCGTGACGATTTGCTGGAAGCGATTAAGTTAACGGCTCTATTAGCGGCGATCGCTTTGCCGTTAAATACTATTTTTGGCTTGAGTGCCGCTTGGGCGATCGCCCGCAATAAGTTCCCTGGGAAAGCACTATTACTTAGCATTATTGACCTGCCTTTCTCGATTTCTCCAGTAGTTGCAGGTTTAATGATCGTTTTGCTATACGGTCGCATTGGTTGGTTCGGATCATTTCTAGAAGCAAACAACATCAAAATTGTATTTGCCTTCCCAGGAATGCTGTTGGCGACCATCTTTGTAAGTATGCCTTTTATTGCCCGTGAAGTGATTCCTGTATTGGATGAAATGGGAACAGAGCAAGAAGAGGCGGCACGAACGCTTGGGGCTAGTGACTGGCAGATTTTCTGGAAAGTTGTTGTTCCCAATATCCGATGGGGTTTACTCTATGGCTTAGTGTTGACTAATGCGAGGGCTATGGGTGAGTTTGGTGCGGTTTCAGTCGTGTCTGGCAATATTGCGTCAAAAACCCAAAGCTTGCCTCTTTTTGTTGAAGAAGCCTACAAGAACTATGAGAATGAAGTTGCTTATTCGGCGGCAGTTCTGCTCGCTCTGTTAGCAGTTGTTACTCTAGTTCTCAAGGAAATATTGGAACGTAAAACTCACAATCCTAATGAACGTGAATAGCAAAAATAGATGATGTGATGAGCTGTGCAACAGCATATCATCACACCAAATTATCAAAAGGAGATTAATTCTATGGCTATTGATACTCGCCCTGTGGCTAAAGATGTCAAGATCCGTATCCCCGAAGATTTACACAGTGAGCCTGTGATTTCCAACTTAATTTCACAGCATGGAGTCACTGTAAACATTATTTCCGCAACCCTCGGTGTAAATGCTGGTAGTGGTTGGTTTCATCTCGGTCTTAACGGTAACCAAGCCCAAATTCAAACCGCGATCGCCTATCTAAACGATCTTGATATCGAGATTTGGGAAGACAATCGTGAACCAAACACGGCTTTGTAATTTCTCTACAAATATAAATTCCACATAAGAGAGATTCGCAATGCGGCACTCTTTTATGTGGAATTTCAAATATAAAACATTATGCCTGAGCGTTTTTTCTCTTCACATTTTCTGACTAAATCTTCTAGGGTATGTTTGCTTAATACATCAAGCGCCCCCCTTCTGGTAAGTTCTCTTATATCTGCAATAACTAGTTTTTCAGGTGTGATTTGATTATCATTTTGTAACTCTCTAGAGTCTTCACCGTTAAGACCAACCACCACGTCAATAATTCTAATTTGCCAAGGTTCTTGGGCAAGGTGATAGCCTCCTTTAGATCCTCTCTGACTAGTAATAATGCCTGCTCTCCTTAACATTCCCATGACTTGATCGAGGTAGCGAATGGGAATATTTTGGCTGTGAGCAATTTCGTTAACAGAGATTGGCTGCCCTTGTCCATGTCGTATCGCTAGTTGTATTAGGGCAATACAAGCATAATCCACCTTACAAGATAGTTCCATTGATTTTTTAGACTCAGTTTATAGATATTTTTTCAGGTCAATTAATGCTCCACTTAGTACAGGATTAATTGACCTAGGGATGAATGCTTTTATCTTGAAGAAACCAAAGATGAATTCGCAAATTCAGGCTCTTGGAATAGAGCTGTACTGAGATAGCGCTCGCCAAAACTTGGTTGAACCACCACAATTAAAAGATCGCGATTTTCTTCCCGCTTACCCACAGCGATCGCTGCCGCCAGAGCCGCCCCTGACGAAATCCCTGAAAGTAAACCTTCCTCACGGGCTAAGCGCCGACCGTAAGCGATTGCTGCCTCATCAGAAATACCAATAATTTCATCAATCAAGTCCGTGCGTAAAACTTGGGGGATAAATCCTGCACCGATTCCCTGAATTCTGTGTGCCCCTGGTGTACCACCCGCCAAGACGGGGCTGTTGAGAGGTTCTACAGCGATCGCCTTAAAACTCGGTTTACGCTGCTTAATCACTTCGGCAACACCCGTAATTGTGCCGCCAGTTCCCACACCCGCAATCACAATATCCACTTGCCCATCCGTATCATTCCAAATTTCTTCCGCAGTGGTGCGCCGATGCACGGCAGGATTGGCTGGATTATTAAACTGTTGCAGCATATAAGCATTAGGCGTAGAGTCAGCGATTTCTCCCGCACGCCGAATCGCGCCACGCATTCCTTCACTAGCATTAGTCAACTCTAGCTCTGCACCATAGGCTCTGAGCATGGCACGGCGCTCTAGACTCATAGTCTCAGGCATCGTCAAAATTAAGCGATAGCCCTTAGCGGCTGCCACCATTGCCAAGGCAATCCCTGTATTACCCGAAGTTGGTTCCACCAATATAGTTTTGGCAGGACTAATCAAACCTTGAGCTTCAGCATCTTCAATCATCGCTAAGCCGATACGATCCTTAACAGAAGAAGAAGGATTAATACTTTCTAATTTCAAGACAATTTTGGCGAGAGAACCATCTTTTTTAGGGATGTTATTTAGGGCAACGAGGGGCGTACTACCAATGAGTTGTGTGATATTTTGAGCAATTTTCATAAAAGTTGTTGGGGGATGAGGACTCCGATGAGAGCAAGAAGTAGAAATCCATAAAAGTACGGTAACATCGTGTAAATACCGTACTTAGTAAGATACAATACTTTTCAACGTAATACAAATAAAATCTACTGTTTGCCGATAGAGTATCTGATGATTCACCTTGAAAAGACTACTGGCATTGCCTATAAGCGTCGTGAGATGCTGCCCCGCAAAACTAATTACCTCTGGAAAATTGAGTCGGGCGTGGTGCGATCGCTCACATGGAATGAGGATGGTCAAGTAATTTGCTCTGGTTTATGGGCTGCGGGTGATCTCATTGGCAGTGAATTATCACAGTTATACCCTTATGAAATGGAATGCTTAACGGATGTGCAGTTAACAGAAATACCGAGATCGCAGTGGGGAAATCACGTTGAAGCAATGATTCGCCGCAATCAAACCAGTGAGTTTTTGCTAAAGATTGCCCATAGTCGCGCTAAGGATGAGGCTGTAAGGTTGCTATTAGCTTGGTTAAGCGATCGCTTTGGTGAAGAGGATCATCGTGATGGCAGGTTGATTGGTCTGCAACTAACCCATCAAGAACTCGCAGAATTAATCGGCTCTACTCGCGTCACGGTCACCCGCATTATTAATGATCTTGAAAAGATTGGGTTCTTGTCTCGTAAAGGTCGCAAACTCAGATTTTTGGCAGAGTCTACCGAACAATGGCACTATGAAATTTAGACAAAAAAGCACCCTTTGAGGGTGCTTTTTTGTTTCTTGGCTAAGCAACTTCAGCAAAGATTTTAGTTTTTAAAGGTTTGACATAGACTTCTTTTTGAGGATAGAGCGAGAGACTGTCAAAGCGATCGCGATCTAGTTTGACGACGAGTTTTTGATTGTCTTGTAGTAGCAATTCCGCATGACCTTCACGACCAAGATTAAAGGCATAGCTGACAGTTGCGGGGGCAAAGGTTTCTTCTGGTTCGGCTCTAATCGCCAGATCGTGGGGACGTAAGAATACTTGATGATGATCTGCAATTTCAAGATCGGGGAAATGGCGACGCGCACCTGAGATAACATTGGTTTCACCGATAAAACGCATCACAAATTCCGAAGTAGGATTATCATAAATTTCGGCTGGTGTACCAATTTGTTCAACTCTGCCATTATTCATAATCACCACGCGATCAGCGACTTCCATCGCTTCTTCTTGGTCATGGGTGACAAAAATTGTAGTCACATGAACTTGTTCATGGAGTTGGCGAAGCCATGTGCGTAGTTCCTTCCGTACCTTCGCATCCAATGCACCAAAGGGTTCATCGAGTAGGAGAGTCTTGGGCTGAGCCGCTAGTGATCGCGCAAGGGCTACGCGCTGACGCTGACCACCCGATAGTTGAGATGGATAGCGATCGCCCAATCCTCTGAGTTGAATTAAGTCCAGCAATTCATCAACCTTTTGTTTAACTAGGCTTTTAGATGCCTTACGAATATTTAAGCCAAAGGCGATATTGCTACGCACTGTCAAATGCTTAAACAAAGCATAGTGCTGAAATACGAATCCAATTAGGCGTTCTTGCACTGAGCGGTAAGTTGCGTCTTCATTTTCAATCCAAATTTGACCATGATCAGATTTTTCTAAACCTGCCATGATTCGCAAGAGAGTTGACTTACCTGAACCTGATGGACCTAGCAAAGCTACTAAAGAACCACTTTCTACTATCAAGCTAACCCTATCAACTGCTAAAAAATCGCCAAACTGCTTGGTAATATCTTGAACCAGAATGCTCATTGTGACTCACAGCATCAAAATTATGTAACTTAGAATATTTCTAGCATTAAAAATACGTTATGTCCACGTATTTACCGTAGATTAATTAACTGTTGCGAATTAGCTTTGTTTTTACTAAGCACCAGTAATGTGCAAACTCACTTTAATAATCAGGTAGTGAAAAGTTAGTAAAGGGGCTTCACACTGCTCCTCATCTCTTCGGTGGTAGGTCTTAAGCAAAAATTTACACTGAAGTAGTGCTTCGAGGAGAGCAAAATACGGTATTTACATGGTAATGTAGTAGATTAAAGTTAGACAAGCTTTTCCCTCTATAAAATATAAATCCCATGACTATTACCCGCAGAAATTCTAGAGCAAAGTCGCTCAGATTTAAGTTTAAACCTCTCGCCTTTATCGCTGCCGCAGTCATGTCTGTAGTCGTGGCGATCGCCTTCTTCTCTAGCTCTCCCCTCCTCGCCCAAAGTTCCGCAACCAAGATTTCCTTCGTTCCCCCAAGCTGGGTAAAAGCCAATGCTAATGATCCCAACCTACGGATTTTAGATGTGCGGTGGAATCCCCTTGACTATTTCAAAGAACATCTTCCTAATGCCGTTAACTTTGCCGATAACCTTGTCCGTGTTCCCAAGGATGGCTTACCAGTGCAGCTTTTAGACTCTGACAAGCTTGGTGATTTACTTGCCAAGGCTGGAGTTAATGACAAAAGCAAAGTCTTGGTTTACTCCGAAGGTAATAATATCCTCGGTTCTAGCCAAATTGCCTATGCCTTAGAGCGCATTGGTTTTAAAGGACAGGTTGCAGTATTAGATGGCGGCTTTAATGGCTACAAAGATGCGAAAGAACCTGTCACCAAAGAGTTTCCTAAATATAAAACAGGCAAACTTAGTGTCAATGATCAAAGGAATATCCGCGTCACCCTTGCTCAAGTAAAAGACTTGCTTGATAAGAAAGACGTAAGATTTATCGATCCTCGTCCCGCTAATGCCTTTGCTGGCAAAGTTGATCTCTTTGTTCGCAATGGTCACATCCCTGGAGCGAGAAATATCCCTTGGCCGACCTTCACCGATCCTCAAAATCCTCACAAGCTCAAGCCTCTAGCCGAAATCCAAAAGATTCTTGATGATAAAAAGATTGATAAGTCTAAGGATATTATTGTCACTTGCACCACAGGTCGCGAAGCATCTTTGCAGTATGTAGTCTTAAAGCATCTGCTGGGCTATCCCAAGGTCAGAGTATATGAAGGTTCTTGGACTGAATACAGTCAGTCGGATTTGCCTATAGAAACTGGTGCAGAGCGTCCTCTTGCCTAATGGGGCTGGTGACTGGCAGATTTTCTGGAAAGTTGTTGTTCCCAATATCCGATGGGGTTTACTCTATGGCTTAGTATTGACTAATGCGAGGGCTATGGGTGAGTTTGGTGCGGTTTCAGTCGTGTCTGGCAATATTGCGTCAAAAACCCAAAGCTTGCCTCTTTTTGTTGAAGAAGCCTACAAGAACTATGAGAATGAAGTTGCTTATTCGGCGGCAGTTCTGCTCGCTCTGTTAGCAGTTGTTACTCTAGTTCTCAAGGAAATATTGGAACGTAAAACCCATAATCCTAATGAACGTGAATGAAGGTTTACTGTGCGGTATGCCGCGCAGTAAACCTTCCAACGATTAAATGGAACTTAATTTACGGATTCCTTTGAGTTCGATATAGCCATTTGCGGCGTGCGAAGCACGACGCAAATGGCTATATCGAACTCACGTCATGTTATTGCAGTTTAACTGTTTATATCCTGAATCTGATGTCTGTGAATATTTCTCGATCGCTTTTTGATTGACATCAAAATAATGCGATCGCCTAATTTGGAGTGAATAGTGTAACTAATTGACACAAGCAAGCATATTTTCTACTTACAGAATAGCTATATCATAGAGGAATATCTATGATATAGCTATTAATAATTGATTTGTGTCAATGTATTTCATCATGTAATGTTGATCATAGAGCTAAAAAAAACTTTAATCACTCTTTAAAACTCACTAATGATTCAGGTTGATTTGAACAATAATGGCGATAACTAATAAGATTCGTTTTGATAATCTTCGTGGCGATATGTTTGGCGGTTTAACTGCCGCGATCGTCTCTTTACCCCTAGCGCTTGCCTTCGGTGTCGCTTCTGGTGCTGGACCGATCGCAGGGTTGTATGGTGCAGTTTGTGTAGGATTCTTTGCGGCGTTGTTTGGTGGTACACCCACCTTGATTTCTGAGCCAACTGGTCCGATGACCGTAGTCATGACTACTATTGTGGCGAGCTTGGTTGCCAAGAGTCCTGAAAACGGATTGGCGATGGCTTTTACCGTAGTGATGATCGCGGGACTATGCCAAATCGTATTTGGCTATTTCAAACTTGGTAAATACATCACCCTGATGCCCTACAGCGTTATTTCTGGCTTTATGTCAGGGATTGGCGTAATTTTGGTGATTTTACAAATCGCCCCATTTGTAGGTCAGACTCCCCCCAAAGGTGGTGTTTTAGGGACTTTCTTATTGATTCCCGATTTGCTATCTAAAGCGACCGCTCCCGATAATCTACCTGAAGTAATTCTGAGTGTTGTTACCCTCGCCATTATTTTCTTAACTCCTAAACAAATTAAGAAAGTAGTTCCACCGCAATTAATTGCTCTAATTGTCGGTACGGTCATCTCGGTAACTGTATTTAATGGTGTCGAAGGTATTCGTCGCATTAGTGATGTTGGTCCAATTCCCGTAGGTTTACCCCAGTTCCGTTTACCAGTATTTGGTGCTGATGAAGTTACGATCATGTTAGTTGATGGCTTCATGCTAGGGATTCTCGGATGTATTGATACTCTGCTTACAGCAGTTGTGGCTGATAGCATCACTCGCACTGAGCATAAATCTGATAAAGAATTAATCGGTCAAGGTATCGCTAATATCGTTTCAGGTATTTGCGGCGGGCTTCCGGGGGCTGGTGCAACCATGGGAACAGTGGTAAATATTCAAACTGGAGCCACTTCGGCACTGTCTGGCTTGACCCGTGCATTGGTGTTGTTAGTAGTAGTCTTGGGCGCGGCAAAATATACGGAACCAATTCCGATGGCGGTTCTCGCTGGTATTGCGCTCAAGGTTGGTCTGGATATTCTTGATTGGAGCTTCTTGAAGCGATCGCACAAAATTTCGGTCAAAGGCTCTTTGATCATGTATGGCGTGTTATTGCTAACTGTATTTGTGGATTTGATTGTCGCCGTTGGTATTGGTGTATTTATCGCGAATATCCTCACGATTGAACGCTTGAGCGAATTGCAATCCAAGGAAGTGAAGTTGATTTCCGATACCGATGATGACGCACGTTTGACCAGAGAACAAAAGGATTTACTAGACCAAGCCAACGGTCGTGTATTGCTGTTTTATCTCAGTGGTTCGATGATTTTTGGTCTATCGAAGGCGATCTCCCGTGAACATAACGCTATGCGCGAAGCCGATGTCTTGGTAATGGATCTAACCGATGTGCCTTCAATGGGTGTGACGGCTTCCCTAGCGATCGAAAATGCAATTCGTGATGCCCATGACAAGGGCTTGGAGGTCTATGTGGTCGGAGCTAGCCCAAAGGTGTCGAAGCGTTTAGACAAACTTGGTATTTTTGAGTTGATTTCGGTCGATCACGTCCAGAGCGATCGCACTGAAGCCTTACAAAAAGCCGTTGATTTAGTAAATAGCAAGGCGGTCTAATAGGAAATTCGTAGAAATTAGTAGGATGGGTTAGCGATCGCGTAACCCATCATTGATAACTAATTGATGCCTTATTGATGCGTTACGTTGCACTAACGCATCCTACATCTACAGCCTTACATTCTCAAAAACTGTAGCTGATAGCACTAGAGACAGATAACCGAAACCGTAATAATGTGAAACTTGGGTTTCTTGGATCACCCCTAACATAAAGGAAAATAGCCTATGTTTTCGATCAATGCGATCGCCAATCATTTATCTGGATTACAGATACCTCAGCCTCTACTGGCCACCGCCGAGTCAGAAAATGCGCCAATTATTCTTTCAGGGGTATTGCTCACCTTTGTGATTATTTACCTATCTAGCAAAGTTGGCAGTGAAATTGCTAGACGGCTAGACCTACCTCCCGTTTTAGGAGAATTAGTTGCGGGTGTAATTGTTGGTGTATCCGCCTTGCGCTTAGTGATTTTTCCTGAGGGTGGTTTTACAGCATCCGACTCTGTAGTCATGTCCTTGTTGCAGATGTTGAATCAACTGTCACCCGAAGCAGTTAACAGCGTATTTGCCCAGCAAAGTGAAGTAATCTCGGTAATAGCTGAATTGGGCGTAATTGTCCTGCTATTTGAGATTGGTTTAGAGTCAGATATTCGCCAACTTAAGGAAGTTGGTATCCAAGCTTTTGTAGTAGCCTTTATCGGTGTAACGGCTCCCTTTGCGGCTGGAACTATTGGACTGATGTATTTCTTTCATGTGGCGGCGATTCCTGCCATTTTTGCAGGAGCAGCACTCACAGCAACCAGTATTGGGATTACTTCTAAGGTCTTGGCAGAAATTGGTCAGCTAAAATCCAAGGAAGGACAAATCATCGTTGGTGCAGCAGTCATTGATGACGTATTAGGGATCATCGTTCTTGCCGTGGTCGCCAGTTTGGCAAAAACAGGTGAAGTAGATATTACTAACGTTGCAATTCTATTAGTTAGCGCGATCGCCTTCTTATTTGGTTCCATACTCTTAGGTGGCTTTTTTAACAAAAGTTTTGTGGCTTTGGTTTCCAAGCTCAAAACTCGCGGCAATATCGTCATTCCTGCTTTTATATTTGCCTATGCAATGGCCTTTATCGGCAATGCGATCCATTTAGAAGCGATCTTAGGAGCCTTTGCCGCAGGGTTAGTGCTTGATGAAACTGATGCTCGCAATGAATTAGATGAACTGATTAAACCTGTTGCCGATTTACTCGTACCCGTGTTCTTTGTAACTGTCGGTGCGAGAGCCGATCTCAGTGTCCTCAATCCGATGATTCCCGAAAATCGGAGCGGATTATTAATTGCTGTATTTCTGCTTGCCGTCGCCATCATCGGCAAAGTCATCACAGGTTGGGTAGTTTTCGGAATACCCAATATCAATCGCTTAGCGATCGGGATTGGCATGGTTCCCCGTGGTGAAGTCGGTCTCGTATTTGCTGGCATTGGCACTGCTAGCGGTGCGATCGACAAGCCTCTCGAAGTGGCGATTATCATTATGGTGATTTTGACCACCTTCCTTGCACCTCCATTTTTAAGAATTGCCTTTGGCAAGACTGAAGAACCACCAGCTAATGCAGAGTTAGCTTAAGAAACAATTTAAGAATTACTTTCTGCGGTCAAAAGTTCTAAGAGATCCCCCTCAATCCGCCTTAAAAAGGGGGAAGAATTCAAATTCTCCCCCCTTTTTAAGGGGGGATGGGGGGGATCTAGACAATTCTTAAATGGTTTCTAAAAAGAAAAGCGGTTCAAGGAGCCGCTTTTCTTTTTATTTGACCCTAGTTGTACTTCGTAATAACTGCCGATCGCATATTTCTATACTCATTGCAGGCTCTAGACAAGCAAAACCCTGACAAACCATCGCGATCGCCTCAGGATTTGGTAACTGTTTATCGACTCGTAGCATGACTACAGGTAAATATTGACGATTGAGATAGGCATAGTGATCGGGATTCGTGCGAACCAGCGTATGGTTTCGGAACAAGTCAAAGGCAACCAATAGACTAGGGCAGGCGACGGGACTATTGCTAATCACATGCCCAAAGCGTTTGAGAGCTAACTCGGCGCGATCTAGATATTCTAATTTCTCAGTTACACTTGCCAAACGCACTAAATTAGCGATCGCCACTCCATTGGCAGAAGGCGTAGCATTATCTTGATAATTGCGCTCTCGCAATAGTAAATGTTGACTAGACTCGCTGGTAGTGTTGAAATAGCCACCTGATAGAGCATCCCAGAAATCGCGATCAAATTCAGCTTGGATAGCGATCGCCTGTTGCAGATAAAAATTCGCCTCTTCAGGAATCGCTTGATGCAGATCGAGAAGCGCCTTAATTAATAAAGCATAGTCTTCAGATTGCGCTGCTACTGACGCTTGTCCTTCATAATTAATCCGTTGCAACCTGCCTTCAATCCATTGATTTTCCAGAATAAACT
This sequence comes from Pseudanabaena sp. CCNP1317, assembly GCF_034931345.1. Lineage (NCBI taxonomy): Bacteria > Bacillati > Cyanobacteriota > Cyanophyceae > Pseudanabaenales > Pseudanabaenaceae > Pseudanabaena > Pseudanabaena sp. CCNP1317. The sequence continues at coordinate 101,613 of NZ_JAYGIF010000057.1, forward strand.
TAGCAGCATTAACTGCAAGTTGTTTATAAATTGGCTGCTGAAATGCTCGATAGGCATTGGCTAAACCTGAAATCATCAGAGCATTCCAAGCCGTAATCGCCTTAGTGTCAGTTACAGGTGGAACACGCCCTTCCCAATCAATTTCCCGAATATCATCTTGACTGCGGGCTACAGGGAAAGCATCGGTGGGACGCGAATGTTCGCCATAACGACGACGAAATAGCTTTGTTAAACAAGCTTCTATCTCTGGGGATAGTTCCCCCGCCTGTTTACGTTGCAAGACATTAGTTTCTTCAAAGTTGCCAGCTATGGAAATCGTGAACTCTTGGATTAATAAGTCAAGTTCCGTTGGACTAAAAATCTTTTTCAGTTCGGCATAGCTCCACACCCAAAACTTCCCTTCCCTTCCTTCACTATCCGCATCCTGAGAAGCATAGAAGCAACCTTCTTCTGCTAACATTTCGCGCTGGAGCCATGTAGCCGTTAGTTCACAACTACGAGCGATCGCAGGTTCATGCAAGCCCGACAACCAGAGATTAGCTAGATATTCCATGATCAAGCCATTGTCATAGAGCATCTTCTCAAAGTGTGGGACTGTCCAAGTATGATCCACAGTGTAGCGATGCCATCCCCCTGCAACGTGATCAAAAATACCGCCCAAAGCCAGAGCCAAACCACGCTCTTGAGCTTTATTTTTGAGTTCTGTACTGTTATCTTCAAAGCGACTAGCCCTCAGCAAAAAATTGGCATAGGGAATCATCGGGAAACAAGTTCCATAATCACGATTAGTGACGACTTCAGCACATTTAGCGATTCCATTAGCTAATACTTCATCACTAATAATTGGTACAGGGATGAGTTTATTAACTTGGTGCAGATTCCGAATAATCTGATCTTTGTAATCTTGAATATCTTGATTGCGATCGTGATAGATTTCCAGAATTGATTGGAGTACTCGCAAGAATCCTGGTCTTCCATAGCGTGGCTCGATCGGAAAATATGTCCCGCCATAAAAAGGAACTAAATCATCAGGAGCAAGAAATAAATTTAAAGGCCAGCCGCCACTTTCGCCCATGATCTGCACGGCTTGCATATAGATGCTGTCTAAGTCTGGTCGTTCTTCGCGATCCACTTTAATCGCCACAAAGCGATCGTTCATATAGTCTGCAATTAACGTATCCGAGAACGCTTCATGCTCCATCACCGTACACCAATGGCAACTGGAGTAACCGATCGACAGAAATATCGGCTTGTTTTCGTTTCTTGCTTTTTCTAAAGCTTCATCACCCCAAGGATACCAATCGATCGGGTTATCAGCGTGTTTACGAAGATAGAGACTTTGCGATTGTGCGAGACGATTGGACATAGGGGCAAAACTTGGCTGAAATATTTAGATTTTAGGTAATTATTTTGTTGTGGGCGCTTCGCGCCCACAACAAAATGCACTGTGAATGATTACTTTGCAGCAATTTATATAGCCTGCTGTATTTAGAGTGTAACCGCTTCTGAGGAGTAGAACCAAGAGTTATTTGTATCAGATTGCCCAAAAAGAGACGGCTTTACTATCCGCCTCTTTTTAGAGTGCAGCTAGTAAGGCTTCTCCCATGGCTATGCATCCCAATTTTTCGCATCCATCCGCCATGATGTCCCCAGTCCGCTTGCCCGAATCGAGAACTTTATTTACTGCTACTTCGATCGCCTCAGCCGCATCCCCTTCATTAAAGGCATAGCGCAACATCATCGCGGCACTCAAGACTTGAGCGAGAGGATTAGCCAAATCCTTACCAGCAATATCAGGAGCCGAACCATGCACGGGTTCAAATACCCCCGCGTTGCCTGCTTCACCGAGGCTAGCCGATGGCAACATGCCAATACTTCCTGTTAACATTGCCGCCGCATCGGAGAGAATGTCGCCAAAGAGATTACTGGTGAGAATCACATCAAACTGTTTAGGATTGCGAATAATTTGCATGGCGGCATTATCCACGTACATATGGGACAGTTTCACATCAGGATATTCGCTAGCAATACTCGTCACGCGATCGCGCCATAGTTGTGACACTTCCAAGACATTGGACTTATCAACGGAGCAAACCGAGCCACGACGTTTTTGAGCCGCTTCAAAACCAACTCTGGCAATGCGATCAATTTCTGGCTCGGTGTACACCATCGTATTAAAGCCACGCCGCACACCATTTTCATCGGTGACGATACCCTTGGGCTTACCAAAATAAATTCCGCCCGTCAGTTCTCGTACTACTAAAATGTCTACTCCTTCTACAACTTCACGCTTCAAGGTCGATGCATCAATTAATTGCGGCAAAATCTGAGCAGGACGTAAATTTGCAAATAAGCCCATACCACCACGTAAGCCTAGCAATGCTTGCTCAGGACGTAAATTTGAGGGCATCGTGTCCCACTTTTCACCGCCAACAGCCGCCAGTAATACGGCATCACTATTCTTGCAAAGCTGCAAAGTTTCTTCAGGCAGAGGATGCCCCGTCGCATCGATCGCTGCACCACCAACTAGAGCCGTTTCAAAAGCAAAGGTAATATCAAATTTTGGGGCGATCGCCTGTAGCACCGCCACCGCTACTTTCATAATTTCGGGACCAATCCCATCACCAGGGAGAAGGGTAATCTTATAGTTTTTAGACATTACAACAAGTATAAAGACAGATTTTCTAACATAACATTACGTGAGTTCGATAAGCCGTTTTCGGATCGCACGGGCAACAAGCGGAGCTTTTTTCTCTAGTCCATCAAGACTGATCTCTCCATCAGCATAGGTTCGATACCATTCCCTGCGCTGTCGTACAATTACCTCATTATTTAATTTTCGCTGAGTTTGTTTGACTTTTTCTATTTCAGAACTAGGGATTTTCTCAATCTGAGGCACTAAGCTAAACGTGAGTAATTCTACTTCAAACCATTCGTCTCCAACCTCAAATGGATCTAAAATTTGATCGTCTGCCCTCTTAGAGCTATTGATCCAAGCCGAGGCAAAACGATAATTAGACCAGTCATATGCTTTTGTTCGCTCTTGATGGCAACTAATGTAATGATCTACTGTGCCAATTGGCTCAAACATTACTGAATATCCACAAAGATTTTGAAATCCATCGGCAAGATGTTTTCTAAAAGGTGACCATAAATCTCTTGGTCTTTTCTTGTCAGGATTTTTTGCTAGCCAGTCTTCGCCTTTTTGTCTGACTTCTCGATCAAAATCTGGAGGCTCTGGTACACAATCAAAATGAATCATTGCTGCCTTGCCTCATTTTTGACAGTCCAGCCAATCCAGAAAGGATCGTGTCCAGGAATAACTCGTTCAAGTTCTGCTTGAATTTGGGCAAGTGTTTGTAAATTATCAGGATATACATAATCATGATCTTCAGTAGCCCATGCTTGAGCCGCACCAATTGCTGCCTCTGCTTCACGCGATCTCGCTTGTTTCAGGTCAAAAATTTCTGAAGTCAGCCATCCCACGACATCACCCTGCTTTACCCAAGGAACTTCATTTAGAGTTACCTCACTTCCATTTAAGTCAAAAAGAAATAATTTGTCTGTTTCCTCATCAAAATAGGGTTCGGCAGATGCTAATACCATCGGTGAATGTGTCGTTGTAACAACTTGCACTTCGATTTCTGGATTTAATAATTTGCAAACTTGAAGAATAGCGGGAAGAATAGTTCTTTGCCATTTGGGATGTAAATGCGATTCCAGCTCATCAATTAGAAAAACAATTTTATTGAGTGGCTCAGTTCTTTTGAGTTTTGCAACTTGAATATGTCCATCCCAAGCCCAGACAAGCATATATGCCAAACTTAGAATTCTTTGAATACCTGAAGAAACTTGAGTAACTGGAACATTACCATAGGGTAAGCAGAGGGTGGGAATTTGACGGCTATCATCTACTGAAAGTCTTATCGATGCTCCAACTTGCATTGGTTCATCAGGATGTGACAAATGTTGAATTACACTTTGGATAATTTGATAAGGTGTTTCTGATCGCTTTAGCTGCCAATAGTCAAGATCATGAATTAGTCCCATACAAGGTATGGAGCCATCATTAAGTATTAATCCGTTTAAAACTTGTTGTGATGTAAAGTTATAAACTTCCTTAGAATTAAATTTTCTAAGTGGATCGAATATCGAAAATCCTCCATTAATACGGCTGTAGATAACGATCTCATCTTCTTGTGGACGCTGAAAATCTTGCCATTTTTGTTTGTCAAATAAAAAGACACTCTCACCTTTTTCTCCATTACTAGCTTGAAAGTGAATATATGGAGGATCTTTTTGGTCGAAATTTGGTAGTGCGGGCAAGCCAACCCAATTATCTGTCAAGGCAAACCAGATTACATCAAGTAAAAAACTTTTACCTAAGCCATTGTCACCCGTAAGAATGTTGAGGCGCTCTCCAAAGTCAATGTCAAGATTGCCGCTTACAGAACCAATTCCTTTTAAGTTCAAGTTAATTAACATTCTTTATCCCTTTTGTTTAGCCTCAAGTTGATAAATTTCTACTCATTTAGATGTGATTATATAGTCTGTCAGATATCGCGCTTACGATTTTTTGAGAAAGGCGATCGCCTCAACGTGAGATGTTTGTGGGAAGAAATCGATGGGTTGAATGCGGGTGAGTTGGTAGCGATCGCCTTCACACAATAATTTTAAATCTCTAGCTTGAGTAGCGGGATTGCAACTGACATAGACAAGGCGATCGGGGGGATTTTCGCGTAAAAAGGTAATTACTTCAGGTTCACAACCTTTGCGGGGAGGATCGAGGATGACGATATCGGGTTGGAGATTGAGCGTACTGATTAATTCTTCGACTTTGCCAGTATGGAAAACCACATTGTCAATACCATTGAGTTCAGCATTGAGTTTGCCTTGAGCCGTTGCCTGAGGCTGAATTTCGATCGCGATCGCCTGTTTGACTTGTTCAGCTAATGGCAAAGCGATCGTGCCAATACCTGCATAGGCATCTAAGAGAATTTCGGTTCCTTCGAGATTAAGTTCTGCTTCAATAATTTTTAGCATCCTTTCGGCTTGCTCGGTATAGACTTGAAAGAAAGTATCACCACGCAAACGGAAGGTTAAACCTGCAAACTTCTCCAATAGATAATCTTTGCCTGCAATGCAACGGCTTTCTTTGCCAAAAATGGCATTGGTTTTATCGGGATTGCAATTGAGAATTACGCCAACTACTTTGTCATAGCGTTCTAGCCATGTTTGAGCAAATACTCCCAAGTTCGGAACATCCCAATCTCTTGTTACTAGAGTAATCAGAATCTCACCTGTGGATCTGCCAATGCGAAGTCCTAAATGGCGGAGCAGTCCTGTGTGAGTTTTCTCATCATAGATTTCCCAACATTGATTGTGAATATCCATTTTCAATTCGGCAAGCATCGGATCAAGCCTTTCATCTTGGGCAGGACATTGATTGAGATTGACAATTTTGTGGCTTCCCTTTTGATAGTAACCTGCTTTTAGATTGCCATCTCGACCAGTAGCGAGGGGATAAGTAACTTTGTTGCGATAATGCAAACTATCGGCTGCGCCGACAATAGGCGAGATCAGTTCTTCGAGAACTTCGGGATTAAATCCACCGATTCTCTGTAAAGCTTGCTGGACAATATTTTGTTTGGTTCTTAATTGAGCAGGATAGCTAACTGCTTGCCATTGACAACCACCACATTTATCGGCAACGATGCAACTCGGACGGACGCGATCGCTTGAGGGCGCAAGAATTTTCTCAATACTCCCATGAGCAAAGTTCTTTTTTACAAATTCTAATTTTGCAGTAATGCGATCGCCAGGAACACTATTGGGGACAAAAATCGCGATATTTTCATAACGTCCCACCCCATCGCCGCTATCAGCGAGATCGTCGATGGTGAGCGTAATTTTTTGTCCCTGTAGTAGCATGGTTTCCTAAATAAATCTGTGGCTGGAGATGTTTGATTATAGCTTGTCGCAAAGCCCGAAAATTAAAGGTTCTGCTATGCAAGACCTTTAATTTTCGGGCTTTGTTTTTGAAAAGCTGCAATTTGGTATTATTTAATTCGTTATGTTAAGACAAAAAATTATCCAGAAGATTAACTTTTATCTTGATGACCTTGCTACACCAATTGGCAAACTAATCAACATCGCGATCGCACTCCTTGTGTTTGCCTCTGCGATAAGTTTTGTCGCCCAAACCTACGAAATATCGGAGATTACCCGTTCCCGACTCAATTTATTAGATGACATTATCCTTGGTGTATTCGTAATAGAGTATTTTCTGCGGCTTTGCGTAGCTGAACAGAAGTTCAAACATCTATTTAGTCTCTATGCAATTATCGACCTAGTTGCAATTTTGCCATTCTTTTTTGGGGCGAGTGATGTAGCCTTTATTCGTTTATTGCGCTGGTTTCGGATTTTGCGCTTGATTCGGTTAGTAGAGTCAAGGTCTTTATTTGAGAACAAGAATGAAGATATAGCCATCTTATTTAGGATACTTTTCACATTATTTGCGATCGTGTTTGTCTTCTCAGGTTTGGTTTATCAAATCGAACATCCCAGCAATCCCAAGTTTCATAATTTTCTTGATGCTTTTTATTTTTCTATTTTCACCATGACTACCGTTGGCTATAGCGATGTCATGCCCAAGTCTGACGCAGGCAAACTGACTACGGTGTTAATGGTACTCACTGGCATTGCGCTAATTCCTGTGCAGTTGGGAGAATTATTTAAGCGTTTAGTCCAGACTGCTAATCAAGGCGATCGCATCAATGATAGGACTAAGGATTTTGTCTGCTCAGGTTGTGGATTATCTTTACATGATGCTGACGCACAATTTTGTAAGATATGTGGCACTAAACTGGAAAACTGTTAATTCTTGAATAAAACATTAGTAATATGTCCTGGGAAAAAGTCTATTCCTAAAGCTGACTTAATGAGATAAAGAATTAAAATTGTGACAGAGCTAATAAGTAGACTCATCGCAATAATTAATAAAACTGCTGTAATTACATTAGCAACTTTGGCAAAGCCGTTAACTTGATGTGGTCTTTGCTGTTTACGCATGTCCTTGCCAATCATTAGCACCACAAAGTAACGAGTGAAAATAAGGTCGATCGCAAACCTAAGATCGATCAACTTTGGAGAGGGGCGAGGGATGGCTGTGTGAATAACTGATTTTAGATTCTCTCTTTCATCGGCATCTAATTTTTTTAAAATTTGTACAGGGACTTGATGCATGTAGTAATCAGCATCTCTCTCAGCATAATTTTTATGAAATTGATTCATTTTGTTGTTCTGGAAGTGCTAATTATTTGCCCATTGATATATTTGCCAGCCAAGTGTTATTGCCCCCCATGTAAGTATTGTTAATCCATAAATAGATTGGCGTTTGTTGAGCCTTAACTTATACATCCTTTCTTTAGCAAATGCTAATAAAAAAATTATACCAGTAGCGAGTATCCAGCAAGACAACAATAATAAGGCTATGGTTTGAGGATTGGTTTCTTCTAATCTAAATGGTTTTGCCCATACAAATACCGCCCCCCAGATCCACATAGAAAGCCATGCGATCGCCAGACTAATTGAGTCACTTCCTGTTTGAGCTAATCTCAAAGTAATTAGATAATTTCCGATCAAGATGATCAGGTTAACATTGTAAGCAGCAAGTAGATAGCCTCCAACTAAGTATCCTAAGAACAAAGCTATTAGATAACCAATTGCAACATAAGGCATAGATTGCAGCTTCATTAATTGTAATAAATGCATTCCTAATTTTATCGCTTTTATCCAGCTATTCAGATATTTTTTTAACGTAAGTTCGATATATAGCGCTCCTAAATGAGTTGTATGATTTTGAGGGTTGAGAGAGTGCGCCCCGAAGGGGCGCACTCTCTCAACCTATTTAGGATTGCTATAGCCATTTGCGGCTTTTTCATAATCGATTCATTTTTTGCTTGCATGTGCTATATTCTAGAAAATGAAACGATTATGAAAGTAATCATGAAGACTTCTCAACTCATTAGTCATAAAATTTTTACCTCTCGAAAAAGTCAGCAAGCTATTCTGACTGGTCTTATGTTTGCCATAGGGCTAAGTGGATGCAGCTTGCCGCCGACATCCAATCCAGCTAGCCCCATCCCTAATTCCACCAGTGCATTAGAGAGTAAAGACAAAAAAGATCAAAAAGTGATTCTGACTACGTTTACCGTGCTGGCTGACATGGCGCAAAATGTGGCAGGAGATAAAGCGATCGTCGAGTCAATTACCAAGGCGGGGGCTGAAATTCATGGTTATGAGCCAACTCCAAGTGACCTGCGACGCGGACAATCAGCCGATTTGATTTTAGATAATGGCTTGAACCTAGAACGTTGGGCTGAGCGCTTTTATAACAGCTTTCCTAAAGTCGATCGCTTGACCTTGAGTGAAGGCATTCAACCGATCGATATTAGCGAAGATGCCTATCAAGGTAAACCCAATCCCCATGCTTGGATGTCGCCTCAAAACGCATTGATCTATGTTGAAAATATTCGCAAGGCTTTAGTAAAAATCGATCCTGCAAATGCCGCCACCTATGACGCAAATGCTCAAGCCTATAGTCAGCAAATTCAAGCCCTTGATGCAAAATTAAAACAAGCGATCGCTGTAATCCCCCCTGACAAGCGCTACATCGTCAGTTGTGAAGGTGCATTTTCTTATATTGCTCGCGATTATGGATTAAAGGAAGTTTACATTTGGTCAGTGAATGCGGAACAGCAAGCTACTCCTAAACAAATCGAAAAAGTGATTGAAGTAGTGAAAGCTAATAAAATCCCGACCGTATTTTGTGAGAGTACCGTCAGTGATAAGGCGATGCAACAGGTGGTGAAAGAAACTGGCGCAAAGTATGGCGGTGTCTTTTATGTAGATTCTCTTTCGCCTCCCGATGGACTGACTCCGACCTATCTCAAGCTACTGGAATATAACATCAATACTTTAATCAAAGGCTTACAGTAGAGTGTTTGGGGCTTCGCACCAAACACTCTCTAAATCAAGATAAATGGAGAACAATTATGAATACACCTAGCATTGACATTGAGAATATAACTGTTGCCTACCATGGCAAGGTCGCTTTACATAAAGCCTCACTCCAACTCAAAGCAGGAACAATCTGTGGCTTAGTCGGAATGAATGGCGCAGGCAAATCCACACTATTTAAGGCGGTAATGGGCTTTGTGAAGCCTGTGAGCGGGAGAGTTTTAATTAATGGATTACCAATCCGCCTTGTCCAGAAAAATAATCTCGTTGCCTATGTACCACAAACGGAAGAAGTAGATTGGAACTTTCCTGTGAGTGTGCATGATGTGGTGATGATGGGACGCTATGGCTATATGAATTTCCTGCGGATTCCCCGATCGCTAGATAAACATGCAGTGCGTGATAGCTTAGAGCGTGTGGAAATGTGGGAAATGCGCGATCGCCAAATTGGAGAGCTATCAGGTGGTCAAAAGAAACGGACATTTTTTGCCAGAGCCTTATCTCAACAGGCTAATGTTTTACTACTAGATGAGCCATTTGCAGGGGTTGATGTCAAGACTGAGAAGATGATGATTAATCTGTTAATGGAACTGCGTAATGCAGGTTATACGATTCTCATCTCTACCCATGACTTAGATTCGATTACGACATTTTGCGATCAAGTGGTGCTAATCAATCGCACAATTCTTGCCTATGGTGAGACTTCAGAAGTATTTACCGAAGAAAATCTTTCGCGTACTTTTGGCGGTTCGGCGATCGATTTATCCCGTTCAAAAAGTCAGTTGCAGCAAGACTAAAAATGGCGTAGCCATTTTTAGTCTTGAGAATTTTTAGGAATAAAAGTAATGGAATTAGTGAATTGGTTTACAGCGCCCTTGCAGTACGGGTTTATGGTCAAAGCGATTTGGGTTAGTGCCTTGGTCGGGATTGTCTGCTCGGCGCTATCTTGCTTCATGATCCTCAAGGGCTGGGCGCTAATGGGGGATGCAGTTTCCCATGCAGTATTACCGGGGGTGGTACTTGCCTATGTGGTCAATATTCCCTTTGCGATCGGAGCCTTTGTGTTTGGTGTGGGTTCGGTCATGGCGATCGGATTTATTAAGTCCAATACGCGCATTAAGGAAGATACGGTGATTGGATTGGTGTTTACAGGACTATTTGCCTTTGGGATTGTGATGATTTCCAAAATTAAAAGTTCTGTCGATTTAGGGCATATTCTCTTTGGCAATGTCCTTGGAATTTCGGACAGTGATATTGTCCAGACTGTGATTATTAGCGTTATCACCTTAGTAACCCTAGCGCTATTACGCAAAGATTTAGTTCTATTTTGTTTTGATGCTACCCATGCGCGATCGATTGGTTTAAATACAACATTCCTGTACTACATTTTATTGTCTTTGCTTTCTCTAACTGCGGTTGCGGGACTTCAGACCGTGGGGATTATTTTAGTGGTGGCGATGCTGATTACCCCCGGAGCCACGGCCTATCTATTAAGCGATCGCTTTGACCATATGATGCTGATTGCCATGGCTTCGGGGATGTTTTCTAGTGTGATGGGAACCTATATTAGCTATCACATTGATGGTTCTACGGGTGGTTGTATTGTAGTTTTGCAAACCTTGCTATTTCTAGTGGCGATGATTTTTGCACCTAAGCATGGAATGCTAGTGCGATCGCGTCAACAAATTACTGAGTCTTAGAAACCATTTAAGAATTACTTTCTACAGTCAAAAGCTCTAAGAGATCCCCTTCAATCCCCCTTAAAAAGGGGGAAGAATTTAATTCTCCCCCCTTTTTTAAGGGGGGGCTGGGGGGATCTAGACAATTCTTAAATGGTTTCTTAGAGACTATTTAGGGAACTCCAAGGAAAAAATGATCCCTATAAAACCCAAAAACAATGTGGCGGGCTTAGCCCGCCACATTGTTTTTGGGTTCAGCTATTTTGTGTAAGTCCCTTACAGCACTTTGCGCTCAAACCCAAACCAAGAAAATTTTTGAAAGCGCTGCTTTACAACGCTTTCAAAAAACTAATTTTGGAGTTTCCAGCGCCGAAGGCGCTAGAAACTCCAAAATTGGTTTCATAATGAGAATTGTTGACAACAAATGGCGGAGCCATTTGTTGTGCTTTGCTATCAAAGGTGAAGCGAACAAAACCTCTTGCGTAATTGCTGAGACCTCAATGGTAAAGTAATATAACAATTACATGAAATAAAGGTTGTTGTAATGCCCGATTCCGAACGAAACCTGAGAACCACTAACTCTTCGGATTTATCGCAAGAATCGCAACAAAATTCTCAGGAATGTTTCGCGATCGCCGCTATTGGTGCGTCCGCAGGTGGATTACAAGCATTTACGCAATTATTAAGGAATTTACCAGACGATATTGGTATGGGCTTTGTTCTCATCCAACATTTAGCGCCCGATCATGACAGTCGGTTAAGCGAAATTCTGCAAAAAACGACGCGGATGCCTGTCAATCAAGCGCAGGAAGGCATGAGGATTGTCCCAAATAATGTCTATGTGATTCCCCCCAATACTTTGATGACCCTCGATCAGGGCTTACTAAAGTGTGAGCCACGTCGTCAGGTCAGAGGGAAGTACATGGCGATCGATGGATTCTTTAGCTCCCTAGCTGCTGATCGCGGTAGTCAGTCGATCGCGATCGTCCTGTCGGGAAGTAATGAAGATGGAACGGCGGGGCTAGGTGCGATCAAGTCGGTGGGTGGGATTACCTTTGCTCAAGATTTAGAATCTGCTGAATTTCAAACCATGCCGATGATTGCGATCGCTTCGGGCTATGTTGATTTTGTGTTATCACCTGCCGAGATTGCGGCAGAATTGGTCAACATCAGCCAAGGCAATCGCGAGAGTGATTTTGAACTCAATATAAAAGAGAACGAAGAGTTTGATGATAGTTCTGCACCAGCATTTACTGAGAATTCAGAGGCTTTGTCGAAGATTTTTGCGCTTCTACACAATGCAATGGGTATAGATTTTAGCAATTACAAAAAAGGTACTATAGAGCGCAGAATAGCGCGACGGATGGGACTGATCAGTCTAAAAAATATGGAGGTTTACAGCACATATTTACAAGAGAATCCCAACGAAGTTGAGAGTTTATACCACGATATCTTAATAAATGTTACCAGTTTCTTTCGAGAACCCGACTCCTTTGTCGCGTTGAAGGAGTTAGCATTTCCTGTGATTTGCCAAAACAAGCCATCCGATGTACCGATTCGGATCTGGGTTGCAGGTTGCTCCACGGGTGAGGAAGTTTATTCAATCGCGATCTGTCTAATGGAATTCTTTGACGATCGCCCAATCCGACATCAAATTAAAATTTTTGCAACGGATATTAGTGAAGTAGTCATTAGCAAGGCAAGGATCGGATTTTACGAAGAGAATTTGTTGAAAGAAGTCTCTCCAGAACGGCTGAGTCGCTTTTTTATACCCGTAGAAGGCGGTTATCAGATTGGGCGTTTGGTAAGGGATTGCTGTGTATTTGCGCGGCAAAACTTGACTAGCGATCCGCCATTCTCACGGCTAGATCTGATCAGTTGTCGGAATATGCTGATCTATCTGGAACCTGTGCTTCAGAAAAAGATTATGCCAGTTTTTCACTATGCACTTAACCCCGATGGATTTCTGATGTTAGGAAGTTCTGAAGGCATCGGTAATGCTACGGATTTATTTGCGATCATCGATAAAAAACAACGCATTTATAAACGTAAAATTACGCCTGCACGGATGAATTTTAATTTTGTTAAAAGCACCTATGAAACTTTACCTGTAAATATTTCTAAACTTAGTGAGTCGGCGACGGATAGCGATCTAGAACAACTCGCTGATCGGGTGGTGTTGAGTCGCTATACACCTGTGGGCGTGACAATTAATGAAGAGCTAGAAATTTTACAGTTTCGTGGGCAGACTAGTCCTTACTTGGAACAGCCATCAGGCAAGGCAAGTCTCAATTTACTAAAAATGGCGCGGACAGAATTAAGGCTAGAACTGCGATCGGCGATTCACAATGCCAAGCAACACGATCTCCCGTTTACCAAAGATGGGATCGAGATGTCTCAGGGAGTGCTAGTCAAGCTGGATGTGATTCCATTAAAAATCAATAGCGATCGCTATTTTTTGGTGCTATTTGAGAGCCGACCCAAACCTTCCGCAGCAGCTTTAGCACTAATACCTCAAGCCAAGTCGCGCAAAGTGCGGCAGACCGAAGCAGAATTAGCTGTGGTACGACTCACAAATGAATTAGAAAGCACAAAAAAATATTTGCGAACAATTGTCGAAACCCATGAATCCACTAATCAAGAACTAAGAGTCGCCAGTGAAGAGTTTTTGTCTAGTAATGAAGAATTACAGAGTGCCAATGAAGAACTAGAAACCGCCAAAGAAGAAGTCCAAGCAACAAATGAAGAGCTAAGCACTGTCAATGACGAACTACGCAGTCGCAATCTCCAGCTACAGCAGTCCAATAACGATATGCAAAACCTGCTAAGTAGCGTAAATATCGCGATTTTGATGCTATCTGGTGATTTGCACATCAGACGCTTTACACCTATGGCGGAGCAGGTATTTAATCTGATTCCCACTGATGTGGGGCGACCTTTTAGCGATATTCAAACTAATATTGATGGTGCAGATTTACTTGGATTAGCGTCTGCGGTAATCATTACCCTGATTCCCTTCGAGCAGGAAGTGCAAGATCGATCACAGCATTGGTATAGTTTGCGAATTCGTCCCTATCGCACCATTGAAAACGTCATTGATGGGGTCGTGATTAGTTTGATTGATATTGATACGATTAAAAAAAATTCTCTAGAATTAGAATTCTCACGCAACTATTCCAAAGCGATCGTAGAAACTCTGCGTCAGCCCCTGCTAGTGCTAGACTCAGATTTGCGAGTGATTACTGCAAACCTCGCTTTTTATCAAATTTTCCAAATGTTGCCCAGTCAGACAGAGGGACAGTCGATTTATGCTCTAGGGCAAGGAGATTGGAATATTTCCCAACTGCGATCGCTCCTCAATGACATCCTCGCCCATAGTATTTCCGTCCAAGATTATGAAATCACCCAAGATTTTACGCACCTCGGTACGCGCACCATGTTACTCAATGCCTCTGAACTCTATCAAGCCAATATTGGTAAGATGATTGTGATTGCAATTGAAGACATCACGGAACGCAAAGTCCAAAAACAACAACTCATCGCCCAAAACCAAGAATTAGCAGAAGCAATACTTGCCTCTGAAGCTGCAAATCTGGCTAAATGCAGATTTCTTGGAAATATGAGCCATGAGTTTCGTACTCCCTTAAATTCAATATTAGGCTTTTCACAACTTCTAAAATCACAGACAGAGATAGCACCAGATATCAAAGAATTCGCGGAGATAATTTATCAATCTGGAGAGCATCTTTTCTCTCTAATTCAAGATCTCCTCGATATCTCCAGAATTGAATCCAAAAAGATAGCAATTGAGCCAAGTTTGCTACCTCTGGCAAATTTTCTGCAAATCACTGTAGATATGATTTCTATCAAAGCTGCTGAAAAGAGTCTAAACCTTACAACTCATTTCGCTCCCAATCTGCCAGATAATATCTATGCTGACGAAATGCGATTGCGACAAGTTCTACTCAATTTACTTGGCAATGCTATCAAGTTTACTTCTACAGGTACTGTCACCTTTTCAGTCTCAAAAATTCAGTCCGACGATGGTAATGGCAACACCAAAGAACTAATGCGATTTGCGATCGCCGATACAGGTGTGGGTATTGCCGCAACAGACATTGAAAGTATATTCTTACCCTTCGAGCAGGTCGGCAAACGTGAATTGCAATTTCAAGGTGCTGGATTGGGTTTGGCAATTAGTCAAGACCTTGTTAAAAAAATGGGCGGTGAAATTACGGTGGTCAGCGAGATTGGTGTTGGCAGTACTTTCAGTTTTGAGTTGGACTTGAAGGAACCAAGAAACTACTGATTCCATCTAAAGCCGAGATGCCTAAAGACGCTAAATTTTAACGTCAGTTCGACGAAAGCGAAAAATGGTAAGAATCGCTAAGCGATTCTTACCATTTTTCGCCATTTGCGGCGTGCGAAGCACGCCGCAAATGGCGATATCGAACTCACGTTAAAATAAAAAAATTGAAAGCGTTGCGAAGCAACGCTTTCAATTTTTTTATTGATTTGGGTGCAAAGTGATGTAATTAATGGCGTAGCCATTAATTACATTGGTATAACATTGCTAGAACTGGGGTGCAAGGATTCGAACCTCGGAATGTCTGGACCAAAACCAGATGCCTTACCGCTTGGCGACACCCCAATAATGTTTGGGTGCGTTTCACAAATCTCTTTGATTGCGCGGTACTTACTATAGCAAAGGGTGATGGGGTTTTGTCAACCCATTTAGTAAAAAATCTCCCAAAGACTCAAGAACTTTTATGTAGCGCGGCTTTGCCGCGCTACATAAAAGTTTTGGGCAAGCCCCTAATTATCTAGAAGTACAGAATCTTTAGACAGCGCAATTTGTAGCTTACAGAAGCCCTCAATATGACTGCAAACATCTTGAAGATTACGCTCAGACCATGCTTGCCCATTGCTCAAGGGGGTATCAAAGCCATTGGCAAAAACATGCACAATCGGATCACCTGCATCAGGTAACACTAAAACCCAATCGCGATCGCCATAAAAAACCTTCACGCCATCGATCAGCTCCATTTTTTCGCGTCCGTAAGATTCGACTAGGTGGCGCATGAGTGTCCCCTTAATACTCCAAGGACAGCGCACCATCTGTTTCCGAAAATGACAACGGGGCAAATGTGAACGGACTTGCGACAACGATCGCTTTTGTAGGGTGATCCATTCCATGATCTTGGCAATGCTAAACATGGCATCAAAGCCGGGGTGAAGCTGCGGAAAAATAAAGCCCATTTCGGCGGAACCGCCAAGGACTACGCCCTCATTACTATGGCAAGTCGCCATCAACGCCGTTGGATTAGCACGGGTGCGGATTACTTTACCACCATGCTTTTCGGCAATCAGTTCCACCATACCCGAAGCCGAAACAGGAACAACTACTGTGCCGCCAACCTGTGAGGTCAGCACCATTTCCACCATTAAGCCCGTTAAGGTTTCATCACGAATGGATTTTCCTAATTCATCGATCAAGATAAATTTTTCACCATTAGCATAGACCTGTACGCCAAAGTTACCTCTTACCGCCTTGACCACATCGGTTAACTGAATTAACATTTTTTCGCGATCGACGGGGGCAGGAGCAACTTCATTGAGGCTGGCATTGAGAACCACCACATCGGTGCTAAATTTGCCTAAAATGCGCGGTAAAACTGCTCCTGATACTGCGTAAACATAATCAATGACAATCTTTTTACAATCGCTAAATCTGATCGCCTCAACGTCAATATTTTTGGCAAAGCCGCTGTTGTAATAATCTAATACGCGAGTGGGGTAACTAATTTCGCCGATTTCTTCAATCCTTGCCCTGCGAAAGTCTTCTTTAAAAAATGTGCCTTCAATCTTTTTCTCTGCGGATTTGTTGATATTGATCCCATTAGCATCCAGAAACTCAATCATCACGCAGTCATTGCGATCGGGATGGACTCGCACATGAATACCGCCGACAACGCCTAGACTGGGGGCAATAAACCGTGAAATGGGGATCGCTGTTGCTTCAAGGTTTTCAACATTAATGCCTACAGACATTAATCCTGAAATTAGCGATCGCGTTAGCATTCGGCAAATCGTGCGCTGATCCCGTGAAACCATTACATGGGAATTGGGACGCAATGTTGCACCATAGGCTGCCCCCAACTTCACGGCAAATTCGGGCGTAATATCGACATTGGCTAAGCCAGACACACTATGTTGTCCAAACAAATTCCGTGAAGCCATCGCGCCCCAAATCAAATTGGTGGTTAGGGTTGCGCCAGCTTCCACATGTTTGCTCGGCCAAATTCGCACATTCGGGAAAACTCTCGCCTCTTCACCAATTACTGAATTAGAGCCAACTACCGCTCCTTCCATCACATGGGCGCGGCGACTAACACGAACATTGCGAGAGATGGTACATGCCCACAGATGGCACTCTTCGCTAATCATGGCACTATTGCCAATAATCGGTCGTTGCAGATCGCAGTCGGAGCCAATGGTGACGCGATCGCCAATGATCGTACCTGCGGAAATCTTAGTGCGATCGCCGATGGAGCAATTACTCCCAATCAATACAGGCGGCTCAATTTGGACGGTGGGTGAAATGACTGTATGTTTGCCAATCCATAAGCCTGTCCGTAACTGCACATAGTCTAGATCTAAGTGAACTCGCCCTCTGATCGCATCATATTGAGCCTGTCGATACGCATCCAAAGAGCCAATATCACACCAATAACCACTGGCGATATACCCATACATCGGTACATTTTTGGCGAGTAATAATGGAAACAAATCGGTAGAAAAGTCGCTTGGCTCATTAGCTGGTAAAAAATCTAAAACTTCAGGTTCAAGAATGTAAATGCCTGTATTCACCGTATCGGAAAAAACTTCGCTCGTTGATGGTTTTTCCAAAAATCTTTGAATGCGATCTTCCTCATCGGTAATTACCACCCCAAAAGCCATGGGATCGCTGACTCGGCGCAAAATCAGAGTAGCTTGGGATTTTTTGGCGCGATGAAATTTGAGGGCGGCGGTGAGATCAAAGTCGGTAATACTATCGCCACTAATGACCATGAAAGTACTATCTAAAAGACTTTCGACATTTTTGACGCAACCTGCGGTTCCCAGTGGTTGATCTTCCTCAACCACGTACATCATATTTACGCCAAAGTCTGAGCCGTCGCCAAAATGTTCGCGAATGACATCGGGTAAGTAATGCAAGGTGGCAATTACTTCTCGGATGCCGTGACGCTTCAACAAATTGAGAATATGCTCAGTAATAGGTCGATTTAGCACCGATACCATCGGTTTTGGCATATCACAAGTGAGTGGGCGTAATCTTGTTCCTGAACCACCTGCCATCAATACCGCGCGCATAGATCCTCCGAACGCCAATACGTAATAGGATTAGGCTCTAGTATCGTTCAAATTTGCGATAAAGCAATGAAAATAAACCTTAATCCTGAAACCGATCCCCAATCAAAAATTATTGTGGCGATGGATGTCCCATCAGCTACCGAAGCTATAAATTTGTGCGATCGCTTGCCCCAAGTAGGTTTCTGGAAAGTGGGACTAGAGCTATTTATCGCTGATGGCGGTACGATTTTGCGCGAACTTAAGGCTCGTCATAAAAAGATATTTTTAGATTTAAAGCTGCATGACATCCCCAATACAGTTGGGTCGGCTTGTCGAGTAGCTACGAAATATGGTGCGGATTTCCTAACAATTCATGCTTCGGGCGGTAGTGCCATGATGCGAGC
The DNA here is from genome assembly GCF_034931345.1 of Pseudanabaena sp. CCNP1317. NCBI lineage: Bacteria > Bacillati > Cyanobacteriota > Cyanophyceae > Pseudanabaenales > Pseudanabaenaceae > Pseudanabaena > Pseudanabaena sp. CCNP1317. The sequence goes on from NZ_JAYGIF010000057.1 coordinate 120,070, forward strand.
GGCGCAAGCTGAAGTCCAAGGTTCGTCAACCCAACTTTTGGCAGTGTCACTATTAACCAGTATTTCGGCTACGGAACTAGCAACCGATCTCAAAGTGTCCCTTGAAGTCTCTGAATATGTTTCAAAACTGGTGCTTTTAGCACAAGAAAGCGGGCTAACTGGTGCTGTTTGTTCACCACATGAGGTAAAAAATCTGCGATCGCTGCTTGGTGATGATTTTTGCTTCGTCACCCCCGGAGTACGCCCCGCAGGAGCCGCAGTTGGCGATCAAAGTCGGGTAATGACTCCCAAAGAGGCGATCGCCGCAGGTGCTAATTATTTAGTAATTGGTAGACCAATTGTTGCTGCACCTGATCCTGTTGCTGCTTGGGAAAAGATTTGTCAAGAATTGTAGTAACAACACCCTACGCCGATAGAATTTCTACGATAGCTGGGGCTGGGGCTGGCACGGGGGCGCAGCCCCTACATAACATGAATTATGAATTGGGTAGGGGCAATCCCCCCGTGGTTGCCCTGCCACGTTAGCAGCAAAAGATTCATCATTAGCAATTTAAACCCAAAAGAATGGATAAGTCAGTCTTTTGGGTTTAAATTGAGTGTTTTTTGAGTTCATCGAGAGACACAATTTTTAAAGCCGCTTCATGGGTAGCAGCGAGATCTACAGGGGGCGCAACGCCTGCGTCTAGTGCTTCCTTCCATCGTGATGCACATAAACACCAGCGATCGCCTGCCTTTAGTCCCACAAAATTAAACATGGGTGCGGGTGTTCTTAAGTCATTGCCTTGAGCCTTGGTGTAGTCTAAAAATTCATCGGTAACTTGGGCACAGATGACATGAACTCCCAGATCTTGCGCTCCTGTCTGACAAAATCCGTCACGATAAAAGCCTGTGACTGGCGATGAACAACATAGCGCCAGATTTTCGCCCAAAACATTTTTGATGACTGCCATAATTTTTAATCCTGAGCAATAGCCGATGTTGGGGGCTGGCACGGGGGCACAGCCCGAACATAAATATAAATCTATTGTAGGTAGGGGCAATCCCCCCGTGGTTGCCCTGCGTGGCTAGCGGCAAGAGATTCGTCATCTACGTTCTGCGTAACATCAGTTACTAATTACTTATTGATTTTATGATATTCAGCTTCTGTAACTAGATCCAAATTAGTTTCCACGCGATCTAGAAACACTTTTCCTTCGAGATGATCATATTCATGTAGAAAGATTCTTGCCACAAAATCAGTTAGCTTTGTGACTTGCCGATCACCTTGACGATCTAGATATTCCACTTCGATTTGGCGATCGCGTGGCACTAGCCCCCGAATCATCGGTACTGACAGACAACCTTCCCAGCCTTTTTCAGTTTCCCCTGAGGAGGAAATGATTTTGGGATTAATCATCGCCGTTGGTTCCATTTGGGGCGCGTTGGGATAACGCTCATTGGGATGGGAAGCGATGATGATTAATTGCAGCGATCGCCCAACTTGAGGAGCCGCTAAGCCTACGCCCTTACTTTCTTTGAGCGTAACCAGCATTTCATCAATTAACTTCTGAATTTCGCGATCGCGTACATTGGCGATCGGCTTGGCAATCTCTCTCAAAGCTGGATTGCCAAGCTGATGAATAGTTAGCTTTTTGGTAAATATTTTGTCAATAGCTGGAATCAACATGACTACTTTTTAATTAATTGATTTTGGGACAGCCAGAACTTATTGGCAAAAATTAGGCGGATTTAAGCGATCGGTCGTTCTTCACAAAGCTTTAGGATTAGCTTCATAGGCAAGAATATCGATCAAAGCATCGGCTTCTGCAACAGCTAGACGCGCCTTTTGGTAATCGTCTTCAAATTTTGTGTTGGTGTTTGTATAGGCTTGCATGAGCAAAATTGCGAAGTATTCACGTTTAGTCAATCCTTCAACCAAACTATCAGTATCGCGGTTATAACTTACAGGAAAGGCGCTATCAGTACGTCTAGTCGTCATAGATTGTTTTCCTAACAAAATATCAAGGCATATTTTAGCATCAACCTTAGCATCCACAATCTCAGGTTAAGTCAGGTTAAGTTTTTCTCAATTCTTGGCAAGACTTTAGCTGCTATGATTTAGCTGCGTAGCCTAGACATAAATTTAAGCTAAAACCAGTCATGACCAATCCCGCTAGTGATTTAGCCACAAATCTCACAGATGCCTATGAAATCTGTGATGTTGAGCCACTTCAGGGCAAGGGCTTAGAGCGATTTTATTTGCCATTGCTAGAAGCGAGAAATAGTGAGGCAATCACTCAGGTTGGGCAAATTTTGCAGCAGCAGAAACCAGAGTCATTTTCTACGATTTTGTTTACAGGACATCGTGGCTGTGGCAAAAGTACTGAGTTACGGCGCATTGAGGATAAGTGTAAGGATCAATATTTGACTGTCTTTTTGAATGTGGAAGACGAAACTGATATTAATGATTTGGATTATATTGATATCTATTTAATGGTGATCGGTCAGGTAGAGCAAGCTTTGCGAGATCCCAAAATTAAAATTACCTTTGATCAGCAATTACTCAAGAGTGTAGAGGATTGGTTCAAAGTGGTTACGACAGAAGACGAGCGATCAGTCGCCTTGTCTCTGGATGTCGAAGCATCAGCTAGTTTGGGTAGTGAGGCTTCATTCTTTGCCAAGCTTTTATTCAAGTTAAAAGGGGTTTTCAAGAATTCTTCGTCTCAAAAAACAACGATTCGGGAGACCTTGAAAAAAGAGTTTACCCGTATGAAAGGGGACATTAATTTATTGTTGGGGGATGGGCTAAAAAAACTGCGGAAGAAGTTTCCTAATTACAAAGGCTTTTTGGTAATTGTCGATAACCTCGATCGCTGTCCGCTTGAGGTATCTAACAAGTTGTTTTTTGACTATGCAGCTCAACTTACATCATTACACTGTTCGATAATTTACACAGTTCCGATCTCGGCACTCTACTCTTCGCGTGGGTTGAGTAATTCCTTTGACGATCCGCATATTGTGCCGATGGTGAATATCTATGAACTCGATCGCGCTAAATATCCCTTAGAGTTCAATAAAACGAGTTTAGAAGCGGTGGCAAAAATCATTGAAAAACGGGTGGATGTGAATGTGATTTTTGATTCGCGCCGTGAGTTAATGGAATTAGTAAAGGCAAGTGGTGGGCATATTCGGCAATTGATGCAGTTGATGCAGAGAGCTTGTTTGACGGCAAGTGGTCGCGAACATGACAAGATCTTGGCTGAGGATGTGGAATATGCGATTAAGCAACTTCAGTTTAGTTTGGAGCGATCGCTTTCTAATAAAAAATATTTTAACGAGTTGGCTTATATCGCCTTAAACAAAGATTTTTCCGATGAAGAGGATGTTAAAGTCCAGATGCTCTATAGTACGGCGGTTCTAGAATATAACGGTAGCGATCGCTGGACTTATCCCAACCCTTTACTTATGCGTAGCAATGCTTTCACCAAAGCCATCAGCAGTCTCTCAAATCCCTAACGATGATCGCGCTCAGATTATTTCGCTGCTAGAGCATAATCAGGAAGTGTTTCAGATTTTGCTTGCCTTTGTGCAGATGTCCAAAGGTTTTAAGGTGGCGTTTGCTGAGATCAACTTTCCACCTGATATTGATATTCTGATTGCTGCTTTGCAGGAGCATCCTAAATGTCAAGTCATTCAGTTTGTGGTGCTACGTTTTGATGACCCAGACTTGCGGTTTTTATTGGAGGCTATTAAGCAAGAGCTCACCAAGATCGAGATACAGCCTGACAAAAAATTAGTTTTGATTTTGCAAGGTTTGGAAAAGGCGATCTCATACAGTGGTGACAATCCGCCTATATTAACCAATCTCAATTATGCTCGTGATTCTTTCCCCATCTCGATTCCCCATCCCGTTCTATTTGCGTTACCTGACTATGCTGTAACTCGTATCGCCCAGTTTGCCCCTGACTTTTGGGCATGGACATCGGCAACATTTAGATTCCAAACTCCTCCCGAAACCCGCGATCGCTTAACTGCCGAAGTCTCTAACTTTTCTCATAATCCCAATCGCTATTTTGCTAAACCCGAACAAGGGGAACGTATTGATTTATTAGAGAGGCTATTGCAAGAATATACTGAAGATACGGAAGCAAGTAGTCGCACGAGGTTAGAATTGCTCAATCAATTAGGTAAGGCTCATCAATCAATCCGTGAGTTTGATAAAGCAAAGTTCTATTTTCAACAGGCGATCGAGCTTAGTCGGGAACTTGATTACAAACGTGGAGAAGCCTTGGCTTTATTTAATTTGGGTGATATTTACCTCGACTTAAGGGGATTTGAGCAGGCAAGATTATATCTCAATCAATGTTTAGAAATTGAAAAGGAGATTAGCGATCGCTATTCTCAAGCTAGCACGTATCACCAGTTAGGATATATAGCTCAAGTATTGCAAGAATATGAGCAAGCACGTCAAAACTATCAACAAGCTTTAGCGATCAATATCGAATTTGGCGATCACTACTCCGAAGCCAGAACATACCACCAATTAGGAATTGTTGCCCAAAAATTACAAGAATATGAAAAAGCACGGCAAAATTATCAACAGGCTCTGGCGATCAAAATCGAATTTGGAGATCGCTACTCCCAAGCCCGCACATACCATCAGTTAGGAAGAGTTGCCGAAGAATTACGAGAATATACGGAAGCGCGACAAAACTATCAACAAGCTCTCGCGATCAAAATCGAATTTGGAGATCGCTACTCCCAAGCCAGTACATACCACAATTTAGGACTATTAGCAGAAGCAGAAAACAACTTCACAGAAGCAGGTCAAAATCTATTACAAGCCTTAGAAATCTTTGCTCAATTCCAAGATCAGCATAGTGTGGAAATGACTGTAAATAATCTCTCTCACATCTATCAAGCTACCCAAGACCAGAGCCTATTAGAAGCGATGGCAAAGATTTTAGACGTAACCGTTGAAAAACTAGCCTAACCTGTATTATTCACGAGATGGGAAAGAGAAACGAAATCCAAGCAAAAACAGATCGTTAAGTTAAGAATGGAGAGATTTGCATCAATTAAAAGAAGAAAAAGCAACAGAAACAAGAATTAATGGCAAAAATGGACTTAAATGGCTACAAAGAGATAGATTAATCCTATGAGAGGTCAAAAACTAATCAAAAATACAGAAGTTAGGCTCGGATAAACGCTGAGAAATCAGACAG